>DATCMY010000525.1:0-11353 GCA_036565505.1 Hanamia sp. | reverse complement strand
TACCAGTAGCAGAAACCAGCCGATAATTCCCAAATGTGCATGAAGCGGCAGATAGGCTAAAGAATCTTTTGATAAAATATTGTGAGTAAAATTATAAATAAGAAAAAGGCCAACGATTGTGGTGATCAATAACCAAAGCGTTGCTGTAAAAACAAACACCGCATGTACATTTTCTTTCTGGCTTTTTGCCATACTTATGGCAATATTTATCAAATAAAATATTACCGCTGTATTAATTAAAATGGCACCCCATTGCGCCGGCCAACTAAAATCAAAATCATAAAATCCATATACCAAAATGGGAATTCCAATTGCAGCAAAAACAAATGAAAGATAAGCCAGGAGGTTGCTGTATAATTTTCCTTCTATTAATACGGGGACTAATTGATGGCTGGCGCCAAGAATCATCATAGTGCCCCAGCCCAATGCCATAATGTGAGTAATGGCAAGGGTTCTTGGGTGAAAATAATGTTGCAAAAATGCTGAGGAAGAAAAAAATAAAATAATTGTTGCAACTAAAAATGACAATGCGGCATAGATATAAAATGGCAATACTACTTTATAAGAAGTATTTTTTGTAAGGCTGGTGTTAGAAGAAGCTGGGAACATATCAGTCTTTAAAAATCAAGAGATGCACTCGTTATCGCTGATCTCTTTTATACGAAAATCAAATTTTCTTTCTTTTAATTCAGGTAATAAAAAAACCGGTATTCTTTTATGATAAACAAATAGTGCGGTTTCAGGAGGTAGTTTTTCGACTGCTTCAAGAATGCTCAACATGGGCTTTGGCATTTCAAGCTCACGTACATCAATGGTTTGAGTCTTGTTAAAAAATTTTTGCTGGTAATCATCCCAGCCTTCAGCAACATTTTTAGTTTCATTTATTACAACAGCAGTATCGCCAGCTTTATAAAAATAAGTTTCTACCAATTGATCCTCTATTACATCCACATAAGATTCAAAACCGTGTTTTTTTAATAATAAAATTAACGGTGTAGGCTCAAAGCTATTAATTATTTTAAGTGCTTCTCCGGGCTGTATACTTTTTACTTTTTTTACAATCAAAGACAATGGATCCTCATTGGCTTCTATTATCGGCCGCACATCAAATTGAATAATTTGTTCGGGTTTCAATGCATTAAAAAAATCGGGAAGTACCGGTTTTTCTTCATTCTTATCAGGAACTTTGCTGTTATCAATTGAGAATCCCAAAGGAGCTAATTTTTCAAAGAAAGTATTAATGCCGCAACCGCTTATTTTAGAAGCCATGCTAATACTGGTGCGTCCGGCCATTAATTTTCTTAAAAGCGGGTTTCTTAATTTTTCAAATTTTGGTGTTATGCTGATAATGGCTTCTAATGCCTCGGGATTTTGCTTTAAAATGGTGGCGATTTTTGTATCAGCATTTATTGTCATGATCATTTAAAATAATTATGATAAATATCTAATTGATTATTTATAGAATCGAAAGTCGTCCGGGCGGTGGTAGTGTCAGTTATATCTTTTAATTGATTGCTTCCTTTTAAAACAGGTTCCAGCCAATGATGCAGCGCATCATGATCAGGGCCTTTCATTCTACATTCCTGTATCATTTTATTTAATGAATTACTTAAATCCCTGCCTAAAATATGATACTCATTTAATGAAGGATGTGGCAGTATTTTGAAATTATCAGCAATGGAACGCACGTCTGTCACATTGCGATTCGTGCTTGAATCCGATTGCCATTTAGCTCCATTATTCAGCATAAGTCCCTTGGTTGGAGTATCAGCATGGTTACCTCGCTCATTAGCCTCAGCATTTTTGGAACTTTGGTTACAGGCAAACAGGATAGCAAGAATAGCCGTGCAAAGAAATAAGAATATTAATTTTTTCATAATGATTAGCGAATGGGATTTAGTAAATTTTTCCTCTTAAATTTTATTGGCCAAACCCAACTTAAAGCAAAATTACAGGCCCTACTCTATTTTTTTATTCTCAATTTTTAATCCTGTTTTATAAAGCAGGAGCCTGTAAAATGTAAGTAAGGAGTTGGTTTTTCAAAATTTAGCTCTTTTCCATTTCAAGTGATTTGGGAAATAAAATATTGTTTTCGAGGTGCACATGAATATGTAGATCGTATTCAAATTCTTCCAATGTTTTATACAAAAAAGAATAACTGGCGCAGGCATCATCAGGTAAAGCATAGTTATTACTGAGCGTTCTTATCTGTTCCAGTTTTTTACCTACCACATCATGCTCATGTTCCATCATATCTATGGGAGCTTGTATGGTATTAAAAGTCCCCTTTTGTAAAGGATTTCCATTATTCTTAGAAGCCACCAATTGTTTTATGTAGGGGAATAAAACGGTTTCTTCTTTTACCATGTGTAATGATAATTCTTCGCACACTTCATCTGTCAATTGGCTGATGGCCAGCAATTCCGGATGTCGGTTTCCATGCACACTTGCCACCTTGGAGGCATAAGAACGCAAATCCGGAATCGTCTTTTTTACATAACTGTGATGAGTATTCACAATGTAATCTGCCAAAAAATCAAGGCTCCATTCATTGTAAGGTAATGGGCGTGCAGTAGAAATGTTTTTATCAGCAGTTTGTAATTCCTGTTCAATTTTGGTAACATCCAATCCTTTTTCTGCGCAGGCTTCTTTTACTGTTTTCTTACCGCCGCAGCAAAAATCCAAACCATATTTTTTGAATACCTGGGCTTTGCGCAAGTCCTTAGCTGCAATTTCACCAAGGGTTTCATCCTTTTCTCCTAATACTTTTTTACTGATTTTTACACGCCATAATTCAGGGCCCTGTTCCAGGTATTCCCACACAAAAACATTACCTCTTTCGCCTAATAATTGGTAATAAAGAGGTTTAGGGTCGTGATCGTTGTGAATGGTTAAACTTTCCCCTGGAATTAATTCGTCAAACCGGATAAAAATAGTGGGATGTTTTAGTTTGGGTTCTATTAAGGTTACATTTAGAATATTCTCTTGCTCTAATAAAATTTCCATGATTTTTAATATTTATAAGTTAATTGAGTGCGAAGATAAACGAATCTTTTTAATAAAAGTATTAAAGTACTTTTATTCTGCTAATATTGCTTTTTTATGACAGATATGATCCTTACAGGGGAAATTAAAACCTGCTGGCATTATTTAAAATCCATTTATATTTGTTGCCATGAAATTACTCTGGGTCAATATTATCAGAAAACCTACCTAGCCTTTCGCACAATTCTTATTTGTAAAGCTTTTGCTTTCAAAACATTCATAGGGAAACAATAATTTCCATTTATTGCTGCTTGAATTCTTCTTTATAAAAAGGAAGAATCGTATTTGTTTTAATGCAAACGCAAAAATTTCTAATGGAAAAAATCTTTTAATTCAAAACGTCAAAAAAAAATTAATAATGAAAACAATCATAGAGCCATTTAAAATAAAATCTGTAGAGCCAATTCATTTCACTACAAAAGAACAACGTGAAAAAATTTTAAAAGATGCGCATTTCAATCCATTTTTAATTGCTGCAGACGATGTGTTGATTGATTTACTTACTGACAGTGGAACCAGCGCAATGAGCAGCGCGCAGTGGGCCGGCATTATGATTGGCGATGAATCTTATGCTGGTAGTAATAGTTTTTTCAGGTTCGAAAAAACGATACAGGATATTACAGGAATGCCAATCGTAATCCCTACTCACCAGGGTCGCGCAGCGGAAAAGATTTTATTTTCAGCAATCGGAGGTAAAGGAAAATATATTGTAAGTAATACTTTATTTGATACCACCCGGGCAAATATTGAATATACCGGTGCTGAAGGAATTGATTTGTTATGTGCTGAAGGGAAAATTCCTTCTGTTCCTGAACCATTTAAAGGGAATATGGATGTAATAGCCTTACAAAATTTCATTGACGAAAAAGGTGCTCAAAATATTCCGCTTTGTATCGTTACCGTCACCAATAATTCCGGAGGCGGCCAGCCGGTGAGCATGCAAAATATTCGGGATGTAAAATCAATTTGTGCTAAATATAAAATTCCTATGTTTATTGATGCATGCCGTTTTGCAGAGAATTGCTATTTTATCAAAAAACGTGAAGAGGAATTTGCGGATGTTTCTATTCCTGAAATTGTTCGCGAATTATTTTCGTATGCGGATGGATGTACGATGAGTGCAAAAAAAGATGCCTTTGCCAACATTGGCGGTTTTATTGCATTGCATAATGAAGAACTTGCCGTGCAATGCAGAAATTTATTAATTATCACTGAAGGATTTACTACCTATGGCGGACTTGCAGGCAGGGATTTGGAAGCTATTGCAATCGGTTTAAAAGAAGTGATGGATGAAAATTATTTGTACTACCGTATTCGAAGTATTGAATATCTCACAGAGAAATTAATTGCTGCCGGGGTACCCGTAATGCAGCCCGCAGGCGGCCATGCTGTATATATTGATGCAAAAGCGATGTTGCCACATATTCCTCCGAACCAATATCCTGGCCAGGCTTTGGTAGGCGCATTGTACCTGGAAGGCGGTATTCGCAGTGTAGAGATTGGCTCATTAATGTTTGGAAAATATGCTGAGGATGGAACACTAATTCCTGCTGTAATGGAATTGGTAAGGCTTGCAATTCCGAGGAGAGTATATACTCAAAGCCATATAGATTACGTGTCAGAGGTGATTATTGAAGTATTTAAAAACAGCGATAAAATAAAAGGATTAGTTATCGGGTATGAATCACCCGCTTTAAGGCATTTTACCGCAAAGTTGAAAGAAATAGAATAAAATTGTAAATTTATGCTATCAAAAAAAACTAACTGATAGCATGAGTAATAAAATACTTAAAATATCGGGGATATTTATGTTCCTGTTTGGGTTGCTTTCTTTATTTATGAGCACCTCCATTTTACTTGACCTTTTTGGGATAAGAGAAAAAGAAGGTCACTATGTTCCCTTTATTGTGTATGCTAATTTTATTTGTTCTTTTTTTTACCTGTTTTCCGGATACGGTTTTTTTACCAAAAAAAAATGGACGACGGTTATTTTATTTATTGCAGTTGCCTTACTTATCACAGCCTATATTGGATTGATATTTCATATTCAGGCCGGGAAAGCTTTTGAAATACAAACTGTAAAAGCAATGCTGCTAAGGGTTTCACTGACTATTGTTTTTGCTGGCATATCCTGGTATTATATTTCAAGAACAAAATTGACATTAAATTAATTTCTATAAACAAATCAAGGGAAAACAATAATTGAAAAAGAATAAAGAAGAACTTTTTTAATGGCCTGAAATTCAGCTATAGATAAATTATTTATCAACATTAAAAGACCAATCTCTTTTGTTGGAAATTCTGTAATTTAAAATCATGCATAGAAAATTCACCGACCCATTTCACTCCTTCACCGACTTTTTATTCGTTTAACCCTAAAGTAGCTTTTCCTCTAGTAAACCTGTTTATAAATTTGGGGTATCAATTTTAAATAAAAAATCTTATGAAAAAGACAGTCATTTATTATTATTGACTACCGGCACTAAAATACCGGTAAGCAAAGCAGGTTATGTAAAGTTGAAAGAAGAGTTGGGAATATGATTAAAAAAATTAAAAAATTTCTTATAAAAAAACCTCCTTTCCGGAGGTTTTTGAAAAAAAGCTGTTATTTTTTCTAAAAAAAATTCTTGTTTTATTTTTTGCCGCCGCCGATAACTGCGCCGATCTTTAAGCCAAGGTATCCACTTTTTTGGGCTACAAAATTATACTCTACGCCTAAACGCAAATGGCCATATTCAAAACCGCCCCGGGCCATGAAGCCAAATTGCGAACTTACCGGGATATTATTTAATGAACTATTATTGCTGTTAAGATCTACACTTGCAAAAGTATAAACTCCTGCTCCGATACCACCAAAAGGCCTGAATCTTTTGTTTGAGAAATAATAATCTCCGGTTGCCAGGTAAGAATAATTGGCTTTTGCGTTTCCGGATTGGCCATTTTTATCCAGATTGGCCATTACGGCGCCTTCCATGCGTAAGCCAACAGATAATTCATCCATTACCGCGTACTTTGGTTCTATCGCGAATAGTACTCCGGCTTTGGTGCCGGATCCTCCGGATTCCTGTGGTATGGCATAACCCAGGCTTACATCTACTTTAAATTTTTTAAATATTCTGCCGCTTGTTTTCGCATCCTGCGCCTGGATAGCGAATGAAAAAAGAAGAAATAAAACAGTTAGAATTAAAAATTGTATTTTCATTTTGTTTGATTTTTGTTTGTGTATGAATTTTTTTAAAGTGTTCTTTTCCCTGTTATAGTAATTGATATACCATTGCCATCTTTGAAAGATCCATCAATTGCATCTCCACTTAATGTGCCTATATAAGTGGTTCCACTTTCCATTAATTTGCCATCGGCAGTTATAGTTCCATTAAAGTCATCGATACTTGTATCTCCATCTTTTCTGGCAATTCCGCCAAATTTTAGAAGTGTCCTGGATAATAAAAGATTGAAAGTGCCTTTTTCTGGTTTTGTAGTTGAATAAGTTCCTTCATAACTTTCAATAAGGGAGGTTGAAGATTCCTTTGCAAGGGTAAATGTTGCGGATGGGTGCCCCGGAATGCTAGATGAAGTTACCGTTGGATTACCACCATTCTGATCTACATTAAAAGTAATACTTACGGGACTTCCGTTTAGCATGCCGGTGAATGGTGCTACATAAGATACCCCCGCTGTCCATGAAATACTTGAAGTTAGTATTACAGTAGTTCCGTCAATAACCATGGTAGCAGTAATGGTATTTCCGCCGTTTAATACATCAAACATAATAGTGCCCGTGGAGCCGATAACAACTCCTTTGTATACACCTTTACTGCTCGCATCGTTTGCAGCTAAGGCATCAGGAGTCGTTTTGCAGGTGGTACATGTGTAAGAATTTGTTTTTTTTGTGTCTTTTTTACAACCTGTCGAGAAAAAAAGTACAGCAAAAATTAAAAGGATTCCAGAATGAATTAGTTTCATAATGAGTGTTTTGATTAAGTAAAATTTATTTTTAAAGTGTAAACCTATAAAAAGCAGGAACTAAAAAAAATGTGAAAAAAGTAGTAGATTAAAAAATGAAAGCCAGGTTAAAGTAGTCCTGTTTTTTTTAATGCTTCGCCGCGGGAGTTTACCTGTAGTTTCCCATAAATGTTTCTGATATGTGTGCGAACGGTATCTTCACTTATAAAAAGTTTTTGGGCAATTTCTTTATAGCGGTATCCTTTGGCAAGGTGCTGAATTATTTCCTGTTCCCGCTGGCTCAAAGAATGAAAAGATACATTGTGTGTATTTACCTGTTGTTGAAATGCATCTAATACTTTTCTCGCTATTTGGCTGCTCATGGGCGAACCGCCACGATCAAGATCTACAATGGCATCTATTATTTTTTCAGGAGAGGTATTTTTTAAAATATAACTGCTTGCCCCGGCTTTTATGGCTTTAAAGATATTTTCTGCATCATCAAAATTAGTAAGTATCATACATTTCAAATCGGGATGACGGCCTTTTAATCTATATAAACATTCAATTCCGCTCATACCGGGAAGCTCAATATCAAACAAAACCATATCTACTTTTTTTTCTTCAAGAATTCCACAGGCATCTTCTCCATTATTGAAAAGAAAAATTTCTGCATCAGGAAATGCGCCGCCAATTATTTCAGACAGGTAACTTAACACAGTAGTGTTATCTTCAAGGATGGCTAAGGAATTCATAATCATTTTTCAAAAGTCGTATAAAGGATCTGGAATTGAAATGTTATTAAAGTGGTATTAATCCAACAATGGTATCCTAAAATAAACTTCTGTGCCTGAATTGTCCGATATAACATTAGAAGTGCCATTTAATAATCCTGTGCGGAATGAATAGTTTTTTATACCATTACCGGTTGAAACATTATTTACATCAAAACCCTGGCCGTTGTCTTTAATTTCTATTTGAAGCTGGTCATTTATTAAAACAATTTTTACATAAATGGAAGTAGCATTACTATGTTTTATGGCATTGTTAACCGCTTCTTTAAGTAATATGGATATATTTTTCCTTTTTGAATTGGCAATATTCATATCTGTATATACTTCCGGCAATTGTATATAATATAGCTTGCCGGAGTATTCAAGTAATTTACTTAATTGTTCCCTTAAATAAGCTATCATACTCGATAAAGTGTCAAATTCTGGGTTCATAGCCCATATAATTTCACTTACATTTTCTATGAGCTGCTTCGATGTTTTAGAAATATCATTCAATTCATCGCCCGGGAATCGCCCTGCTTTATTTCTCCTTTTCGCGGCCTCACTTATCAACGAAATTTGGGTAAGGCCCGCTCCCAGGTCATCGTGCATTTCTTTTGAAATTCTATTTCGTTCATCTTCCAAAGCTTTTTGTTTTTCCAGCAGGCGGATTTTCTTTTTTAATTTGAAACGAGAAATTTTTTGAGTTACAAAGATTACAGCAGAAAGGAGAATAACAATAATGATTAAACGAAACCACCAGGTACTATAAAATGGTGGCAGAATACTTATAGAAAGTCTGACCTCATCACTCCATACATCATCCGAATTTGCCGCTGCCAATCTGAAAATATATTGGCCTGGCGGTAGATTTGCATACCTTACTTCCCGGGAGTGTTTTTCTGTTGACCACCCATTTTCAAGGTCCTCCATTTTAAAACGATAATGGATACCTTGTGGATTGCTAAACTCCAGTCCAATAAATTTTATGGTGAAGATGTTATTCTTAAACAGGGTTGTTAATGTTTGCAAATACTCCGGCGAGGAGATTTTAAAAAAAGCCGTATCATTTATTTCTAAACCAATAATAGCCACCGATGGTTTTAGTTTATTGGTATAAATCTTTTCTGGTTTAAACCAGTTCAAACCATTAATTCCTCCAAAATAAATAGTTCCGTCTTTTGCCATAGCATACGCTCCTGTATTGAATTCATCACTTTGTAGCCCATCATCTTTCGTATAACATTTGAAAGCAATTTCAGGAAATGTATTTCCTTTCTTATAGGTAATGATTCCTCTGGCCAAACCTTTATTGGAACTCATCCAAATTTCATTACCGGTTTCAATAATTCCATATAAGTAACCATTTAATAATCCATTTTCCTCAGTGTAATATTTATACTTTCCTGTGGGTAAATGATAAGCCAGAAGCCCGTTTTGGGAAGCTGCCCATAGTATTTGATGGCTTGTGTCTTCTGTAAGACACCTGAATCCGTTGTCACTTAAATGATTAGTATAGGAATTTACGGAATCAGTATTAATTTTTATCAACCCGATGTAGAGAGAAGAGGCCCAAAGCGCTCCTCCCAGGGTCATAAAACTTTCAGAAACTGCCGTATTTAAAATTTGTTTGAATAAAGTTTTGTCTCCCCGTGGGCTGGTGATTACTTCAAATAATCCTATTGTGGTTGATAATAATAAGCCCCCTTTGCGAATCCTGATTTGGTTTATTGTTAAATAAGTATTGGGGAAATTCAATGGCACCTGGTGGAAGTAAAATTGATTTTCTTTTTTGTTATAGGCAACCAATACACCATTATATCCAAACCAGTATATTCCATTAGCATCTTTGTTAATGCTAAAAATATTTTCATCGTTTTTTAATAAAACTTTATTTTTTGGAATTTGGAATTTAACAGCCTTCCTGGTTTCGGGATCAAGAATATAAATGCCTTTTTTGAAAGTTCCCAGCCAAACTTTACCATCATCATCACAAAAGATACTTTTGATGTACAAAGAGTTTTGAGTATTATTTTGAGAGCTGGGGAAATTATTAAAGTTTTTTGGGTTGAGGTCCAGTTGTATAACTCCGCCACCTTCAGTTCCTATCCACAATAAGTTAGATTGATCAATATAAAGGCATCTTAATTCAAGAATATTTTGTATCCCTGATATTTTATTGATATTTCCTGCAAAACTCAGTTCTTTGCTTTGCTCAGAACAATAATATAGATTGCCTTTATTAGTACCACACCAGACTCTTCCATTTTTATCAGCTGCAATGGATATAAATTTATCCGTTTGTAATGAATCATTTTTATATTTTTTCAAAATATGGCTGCGGGTATCATAGGAAAAGAGATCCTGGTGAGTGAGTAACCATAATTTACCCTCACTATCCATACATAAATGGCGAAAATGGTATCCTTTTATCAATTGGCTCCACGAAGTATTTTTTTATTAAAACAAAACAAACCATCAGTGGAAGTAAACCAAATATTCCCGTTATGATCCGGCGTTGAAGATGGATTATTGAACAAATACTGCTGGCCCTTAGCGGATGGAAAATCAAAGTGGTGAAATCTGTTCTTTACATAATCATAGCTATATAAACAGATATTGACTGAATAAAACCAAATTGTATTTTTAAGTGTGTCAATAGCAGCTATTAATTTATTTCCCTTATCGTATTGAGAATTATAGGTAGGAATTATTTCTTCAAAGGTTTGTGAAACCTGGTTATATTTTACTAAATTTCTTTCAGTACTAAACCATAAATTGTGCAGATTATCTTCCTGCATCGTATAGGAAATCAAAAATCCTTTTAAAGTATGAGGAGATTGTTGATAGGTATTTGTGAAATTGATAAATTCTTTTCCATCGTAGCGGTTTAACCCATCGCCTGTGCCTACCCACAAAAAACCTTTGGAGTCTTTACAAATTGCATAAACAGAATTTTGGGATAGGCCATTATCAGAATTTATTATTGTGGCCCTGTTAATTAATTGGGCTGTGCCTTGAGTAACAAGTAAAACCTGGATATTAATAATTAATAATACCGTTATTGACTTAACTGTTATAAACATTAGTACTTGGTAAGGAACTATAAATATACATAACAAAAAGCCAAACCAAATTATCAATTCTTCCATTAATTTTCATTGCCGTATTTTTATAAAAAAAATTTTTTGAACCAGACAATTTTTGCCAAAGAGCTTACTAAAAAATACGGCAAGCGCACCGTTAATAATAAAGTTTCATTCCAGGTGAGCCAGGGAGAAATTGTAGGCTTACTAGGCCCTAACGGAGCAGGAAAAACCACATCTTTTTACCAGGTGGTTGGATTAGTGAAACCCGATGAAGGAGATGTTTTTTTGAATGATCTTAATATTACCAAGTTACCTATGTATAAAAGGGCGCAAATGGGATTAGGATATTTACCGCAGGAAGCCAGTGTATTTAGAAAACTTACTGTGGAAGATAATATTTCTGCTGTGCTTGAAATGACCAAACTTTCAAAAAAAGAACAAAAAGAAAAATTGGAAACTTTGATAGTTGAATTTAATTTGGAGCACGTGCGCAAAAGTAATGGT
>DATCMY010000524.1:0-5514 GCA_036565505.1 Hanamia sp. | reverse complement strand
CGCCTGTTTTTACCTGTACCGGGATAAGATTGCCAGTTTGCTCTGCATATTTTCCTTTTCCCACAGCTATTACAGTCCCTTTTTGAGGTTTTTCCTTTGCTGTATCAGGAATAATAATTCCGCCCGCAGTTTTTTCCTCGGCTGCATTGGGTTTAACCAGAACTCTGTCATCGAAGAGTTCAAAAGTTGATTTTGCCATAATTGTTAAATTTATTTAATTTATTATTTGGGTTGCAAATGTACACGAATAATTGTACCAAAGAATATTATCAGTTTAGTTGGCAGTTAATCTAAATACATGGCAGTTTTTATAGGAAAAAAATCGGTCAAAATTTCACTTTTCATTACAAGACTTGTGTCATGTTAATAATAAAATACCGTATTAGTCCTTAAAAAGTCAGACGCAAAAATTTCAACTTTCACTTTTTCCATTAAAAGCATAATTGAACACTAGCTTAATAAATGAATATTTGAAATAAATTTAAAGACGGTATTCATCTATTAAATAATTCCCCATTTTTTTTGTAGATTTTGCAGATCAGGCTCTGATAACCGGGGTTGGTCATAATGTCCTTTTTTATTTTTCTGACGGAAAGCTTCGTATAAAGTAACTGCGCAGGCTACAGAAATATTCAGTGACTTAATAATGCCTACCTGCGGTATAATAAAATCCCCATCAGCGTATTTTCTAATCTCTTCACTTACACCAAAGGTTTCATTTCCAAAAACCAAAGCAATTGATTGGGTAAGGTCGAGTTTAAAAACATCAGCTGATTTATCGCCTAAATGAGAAGTATATATTTTCTCATATTTTTTTCTAATTTCCTCAAAACATATTTCAGCATTGGTAAACTGGTGGACATTCAACCATTCTGCAGCGGTTGAGGAACTTCTGTAGCCCCACTTTTTATGTGGCGGAATCCGGTCGTTTAAAATATAAACATCCTGAATGCCCACCGCATCACAGGTACGCATAACTGCAGAAATATTGTGCGGGTCAAAAACATTTTCGAGTACAACGGTAAGATCCGGTTGCCGGTGATTTAGAACTGAAGTAAGGCGGTTATAGCGTTGTGGAGTCAAAAGAATTATTTTAAATATTGATTGCTAAAATGTTGAATGATGCAGAAATCTGCAATCGCAAATTTACCATTCAAATAATTTATTAATAAAACTTAAATCGGTTTTATTAATTAAAGGCAATGGTACTTTATATTTGGTATCTAATAATTACAAAATGAAAAAAATAATTTTTTACGGTTTAATGTCTTTGAGTTTTTTTTCCTGTAAAACAAAAACAACAGATACACCAAAAGATGTATTTGCCGCAGATATTGACACAACAGTTAACCCGGCAGAAGATTTTTTTATGTACGCCAATGGCAAATGGATAAAAGACAATCCTATTCCCGCCGAAGAAAGTTCCTGGGGAATTGGCTATGTTGTGAATAACGAAAATCAGCAACGCCTTCGTGATTTAAGTGAAGCTGCAGCAAAAGAAGCCGGGGCAAAAGGTTCAGCATCCCAAAAGATTGGAGATTTCTGGATTACAGCAATGGATAGTGCAACAATAGAACAACAAGGAACAAAATATCTCCAGCCTTATTTTGATAAAATAAATTCGATTACCGATATACCGTCGTTTATCAATACAGTTGCTGATCTCGATAAAATTGGTGTCAGCGCATTATTCAGTAGTTATGTAAGTCAGGATGATAAAAAGAGCGATGAAATGGCTTTCAAAATAGACCAGGGCGGATTAGGGCTTCCTGAACGTGATTATTATTTTAATACCGATTCATCTACAACCAATATTCGAAAAGGTTATGCTGCCCACATTGCAAAGATTTTAGAATTTCAGGGGCGTGATTCTATTTCTGCCTCTAAAACTGCTTCAGACATATTAGCCATGGAAACAAAACTGGCAAAGGTTTCACGTAAACTTGCCGATTTACGCGATCCTTATTCCAATTATCATAAAATGGCGATTACTGATCTTAAGAAACTTTCCTCATCAATTGATTGGGTAACCATTTTAAAAAATATTGGTGTTACCAAAATTGATTCAGTAATTGTAGGCCAGCCTGAATTTTTTAAATCATTGGACGCTATTCTAAAATCAACTCCAATCAATACCTGGAAAGATTATTTAACCTACAGGTTAGTTAATTCATTTTCAAATGCTTTGCCCGAAAAATATGGAGTAGAAGCATTTAATTATGCTAAATTATTCAGCGGCGCCAAAGAAAGGAAGGCAAGGTGGAAAAGAGTGATACAATCTGAAGAAGGGGCAATGGGCGAATTGCTGGGACAACTTTATGTAAAAAAATATTTTGATTCCACTGCCAAAAACAGGTATATGAAAATGGCTGAAGCTATTCGAGATGCCTATAAAGAGAGGATAGAAAAATTAACCTGGATGAGTGATAGCACCAAGCAAAAAGCATTGATAAAACTGGCAGCTATAAAAAAGAAAATCGGCTATCCGGATAAATGGAAAGATTTTTCGGCAATGAAAATAGGCAGAGAAAGCTATGTGCAAAATTTGATAAATTCAAAAATTTGGTGGCACAATTTTGAAATGAATAAATTGGGCAAACCTGTTGATCGGGATGAATGGGGCATGTATCCTCAAACGTATAATGCTTATTACGACCCCAGTAACAATGAAATTGTTTTTCCAGCGGCGGCTTTTATTGTACCAGGTTATGAGGATAAAGACCTTGATGATGCCACCATGTATGGTTATGTAGGCGCCAGTTATATTGGCCATGAAATTACACACGGTTTTGATGACCAGGGAAGGCTTTATGATGCAAAAGGAAATTTACAAAACTGGTGGACAAAAAGTGATTCTGCTGAATTTGCAAAAAGGGCCGCAGTAATTATAAAGCAATTTGATGAATATGAACCTTTACCCGGAGCCCACATAAACGGGAGAGCTACGCAGGGAGAAAATATTGCAGACCTTGGTGGACTTGAAATTGGTATAGATGCCTTTAAAAAATCGGATGCTTATAAAAAGAATGAAATCATTGGAGGTCTCACTCCTATGCAGCGGTTTTTTATGGGATATGCCTTGAGTTGGCTATATGAAATTCGTCCTGAATTGCTGAAAAACCGTATAATGACCGATGTTCATTCCCCCGCAAAAGATAGGGTGAACGGGCCTTTCAGCGATATTGATGAATTTTATTCAACATTTAATGTAAAGCCAGGAGACAAAATGTATCGGACGGATAGTTTACGGGTGAAGATTTGGTAAGGAAAAATAAAGAAACATATTTTATAAACCAGGAAGGCATAAATCTTCCTGGTTTTTTATTTTAATGCTTTCATCTTATGTATCAACTTTACTTTTGATCTTTATGCCTCTTCTCCAAAACTTCAATTACATCATCGAGCGTTTTATTTTTTGCCTGCAATAAAATGAGGTAATGAAACAATAAATCTGCAGCTTCATTTATAAAAAGCTTTTGATTATTGTCTTTAGCTTCTATAATAAGTTCAACGGCTTCCTCCCCTACTTTTTGCGCCATTTTATTAATCCCATTTTTAAATAAAGTGGAAGTGTAAGAACCGGAAACAGGACGTTTTTTTCTGCCTTCAATAATTTTTTCGAGAGTACGTAAAAAATCTTCAGAAGTATTTTCCTCGTTAAAACAGGTTTCAGCACCAGTATGGCAAACATTTCCATCCGGTTTTGCGGTTATTAATAATGTATCAAAATCACAATCCGTTTTTATATCAACAACATGTAAATAATGTTTACTGGTTTCACCTTTTACCCACAAACGATTTTTACTGCGGCTAAAAAAAGTTACGAGTTGAGAATCTATAGTTTCCAGCAAAGCATCTTCATTCATGTAACCAAGCATTAAAACTACATTGGTAGATGAATCCTGGATAATAGCAGGAACTGTTTGGGATGACGATTTTGAAAAATCAACCCTTTTTACTAATTCTGAATAATCTTTTTTCATGAGTAAATTTAAATAATAATTTGGTGATATGGAATTCGCCAAAATGGCTTTTATTATAACCTTACATTTATATTTTGTTTTGATAAAAAAACTTTCAATTCAGGAATTTTAATTTCTGCAAAATGGAAAACACTTGCAGCTAAAGCCGCATCAGCATTAGCCCCGGTAAATATGTCTGCAAAATGCTGCATAGTTCCCGCGCCACCTGAAGCGATTATCGGCACAGAAAGATTTTTGGAAAACAAAGAAGTAATGTCCTTTGCAAAACCATTTTTTGTACCATCATTATTCATAGAGGTTAAAAGAATTTCACCAGCACCAAGACCTATCGCTTTTTTTGCCCAGTCGTATGCTAAAATACTTGTTTTTAATCTTCCACCATTTAAATAGACATACCAATTTTCATCACTTTCTTTTTTGGTATCAATGGCAAGTACCACACACTGGCTTCCAAATTCATTAGCCATGGAAGTTATTAAGTCCGGGTTTTTAAAAGCAGCAGAATTTACAGATATCTTATCGGCTCCATTTTGCAATAATTCAAAAGCATTTTCAACAGAAGTAATTCCTCCGCCAACAGTAAATGGTATGTTGATTTTTGCCGCAATTTTTTTTACGAGTTCTACCAGTGTTTTTCTTTTTTCAATGGTAGCCGTAATATCGAGGAATACCAATTCGTCTGCACCTTGTTCAGAATAGTACATGGCAAGTTCTACCGGATCACCAGCATCGCGAATATTCTCGAAATTGATTCCTTTTACGGTTCTGCCATTTTTAATATCAAGGCATGGTATAATTCTTTTTGCAAGCATTTATTAATTATTTAAAAAGCCTTCAATTTGTTTCATTGATATTTTTCCTTCATAAATAGCCTTTCCCACAATTGCGCCCATGCACCCGCTTTCTTTTAAAATGACCAGATCATCAAAACAGGAAATTCCTCCACTGGCAATGAGGTGTAATGAAGGGAAAACCTTTAAAATTTCTTTGTATAATTGGGTAGAAGGACCTTGCATCATTCCATCTTTTGAAATATCGGTACAAAAAATTTGATCGATTCCTTTTGCCATTATTTCTTTTATAAAATCAAATACATCAATTCCGGTTTCTTCTTTCCATCCATGTATTTTAATTTTTTTGTGAAGCACATCAGCGCCAGGTAAAAATTTTTCAGGGCCAAAACCGGCAATCCATCCGGTAAAAAGATCCGGATCTTTAACTATAACACTTCCCACGCTCACCATAGAAGCACCCGCGCTAAAAACTGATTCTATGTCTTCTGTCTTTTTCAGACCTCCACCAAAATCAATAATGAGCGATGTATTTTTTGAAATGTTTTCCAGCGTCTTTATATTTTTTAATGGCTGGCCATTTGCTCCATCCAGGTCCACTATATGCAACCTCCTTATTCCCGCAGTTTCAAATCTCTTTGCCACTTGCAACGGATCATCATGATAAATTATTTTTTTCTCAAAATCTCCCCTGGTTAATCTCACACATTTTCCATCAATAATATCAATAGCAGGAATTA
>DATCMY010000523.1:0-9342 GCA_036565505.1 Hanamia sp. | reverse complement strand
GTGCAAGCCGAAAATCCATTGTTGTTTTATCATTGGAAGATTGGAATAAAAGCATGATTGGATAACAAGAGCCGTATGAAGGGAGACTTTCACGTACGGTTCCTTGAGCGGCTTGGGCTGAAATGCCTTTGCCTACTCGACAGTTGTCTAAATTATATACTTCTATATTTTTTGAAAAACCAAATTTTTAATAAGTCTGCCGTAATAATATATGCTGCAACAATTAATAGCATAGCACCAAAATTAATAAATGGTAATGGAAATAATCCCACTTCAGTTCCAAAAGGCACATTAGGAAGAGCAATGGTTATTATCAAACCAGCAATGCTTAAACTGAAAAGGTACTTTCCCGGTTTTTTGCCTTTGTAGGGTGTGTCACGAATCAAAGATCAGGATAGTTCTTTGAATGCTGAATAAAAGATGGTAGTAGGTCTACCGCATACGCTGTGCAGACAGAATGTGCAAACCACCTGAAGGTGCTTCAATCAAAAGTTGTGGTGCTGAACGTTCAGGTAAAGATGCTGTGTAAATAGTATCAGGTAAGTGTAAAGAAGCTGAACATCATTGAACCGCTGATGAAGAAATTGAATCCAAAAATCAGGGGCTGGGTTAATTATTACGCTAAGTTCAATCGTCAGGTAGCACTGAATGTGTTTTATTACCTAAATGAACTTGAGTAATATCCTCCAATCGTTTATATTAGTTATAACGAGCGAAAAAGTAACAAGGATACTTAAAGATAAAATAGTACCTGCTAAGTTTCGGGGTGAAAACGTATAAGCTTGAAATAAACGGTAAAACTCCAATAATGCAAGTATGTTGATGGCAAGTATTAAAACAATAAAACTATACGGGCTCCAAATAATTGAAGTAATACCAAAATGATTTATATAATAGTCCAAAAGTTGTCAGAAAAGATATAGCTAAAAGCACAAATGGATTTAACCTCCTTTTCGGTCATAGAAACACATAATTTTTCCAGGTAATCAGATAAAGAATCAAGGGATTTAAAAAGCCTGTTGGTAAAATCTCTTTTAAGCTTTGCCCACATTTTTTCGGACGGATTTAGCTCAGGGCTGTAAGGAGGCAAAAAGGTCAAGGCAATATTATCGGGTATAACTAATTTTTTTGCTTTATGAAAGGCTCCGTTATCCAATACAATAACTTTAAATTCATCAGGCCTTTGTAAAGAAAATTCATTTAGAAATAACTGAAAGTTATCACTATTGCAAGAGGGCAATTCCAGTAAAAAGCTATTTCCGTCAATAGGAGAAAAGGCGCCAAAAAGATAAAGAGACTGAAACTTTTGTTGAAAAGGGCAAATAGGTTTAACCGCTCTGGCAGTAAGCGCCCTTCCATTTTTAGTGAATAAACCAAACCTGCTTTCATCCTGAAAATAAAGGCTTATTTTTTGATAGTGCGCTTCTTTTTGCCTGCAGATTTCCTGGCAGCTTTGACTGAAGTTTTTTTAAAAGTGTTTACGGATGGTTCATCCTTATTAATGTGGCTTTTTCTGGCAACCTTCACCTTTGAACCAAAATTTTTCATGCTGTATTTTAAAAGCGTGTTATACTTCACTTCTTTTTTAAATTCATCTTCTACCCAATCCAATAATTCGGTATAACCTCGCAATCCGTTTTTGGGATCATTGAGTTTTTTTTCTATAGCATCATGTTCTTCTTTACTGAATACAGACTTCTTAAACCCTTTCCTGTTATGTGAGCAAAGGGCTTTGATGCCGCCCTGGCTGTAAATAGTGCGCCAGGTCTGAACGCTATTGTGATTAACGCCTACTGCTTCGGCCAGGCTTCTTTTTGAAATTCCGGTCTTTTCTGTTTTTTTCATTTCTATTAAGACCCGGATGCGTGGTGCAATCAGAGGCGCCGCTTTTTTTAAGAGACGCCTTAACTCCGCAAGAGATTCTTTGATAGGTAATTGTTTAGGTGATGCCATCGTTAATGATTTATATTATAGTCCAAATATAATCAAAAAAAATGAACTACCAAATTTTGGACTAAGTATTATTTCACTTTGGTATTACTATTCATAAGGGAGATACCATAATCTGGGTAAATCATGACCTTTTTACACATTGTGTAACTGAAGAAAAAACCAAAGCCTGGACCTCGTCCAAAATTGAAAGCGGTGCAACATGGAAAATGGCAGTCGAAAATAGTGCCGATTATTTTTGTGCCATTCACCAGGTAATGAAAGGTAAAATAGTTGTTGAATAAAATTTATTGCTAAGTAATTTTAGCAGCTATACCACTCCAATTCTTCAACTGAAAGTATGCGAGATAAAAAACTATATAGGTCATAATATAAGGAACAAATGGCATTGTATTGCATTTGTTCCTTATGGTTTTTACAAGCAATCTTCGGATGAGGTGTTAAAACAAATAATAGTTGGTGGATAATATCGGGCGAATTTTCTGTTATACTATTCGTGGCTTAAAAACTGCTTTTGCAGTAGTTCGTTTTACCGTTTTTTCTGTCCAATTCACCAACACTACATTCATGAAATTCAAGGGATTTCTGGCCATTAAGATCCAGTTTACCAAGATCGTTTTATTTTATAAGAGATAAACAACTCTTTTATTCCTTTATTTTTTATCTTTGTCCTATAAAAGAATTAAATGGTTTCAAAAACTTGTGAATATGCCATACGTGCGATGATTTTTATTGCTCAGAAATCTAAAAATGGAAGTATAACAGGAATTAATGAAATAGCAGATAAAATTGGGAGTCCAAAATATTTTATTGCTAAAGTATTACAGGATTTAGTCCGTAAGGAGCTTGTTCAATCACTAAAAGGCCCTACCGGAGGATTTTACATTGCTAAAGAGCAACTTGGTTGTTCATTAGCTGATATAGTTAAAGCTGTAGACGGGAACAAGCTTTTTTCGGGTTGTGGCCTGGGGCTAAAAACCTGCTCTGAAACTAAACCTTGCCCTATTCACAATAAATTTATAATAATTCGAAAAGAAATTTATAATATGCTTCAGGAGGCTAAAATAGGGGAGGTAAGTAAAAACCTGGAAAAGAATCTGACCTTCCTAAGGCGAAAATAAAAAATTTAATATAATAAGAGATAAAAAGGTATTAATATATTAATAATGAAAACCAGCAACTTTTATAAGGGATTATTACTGGGCACATTTTGCCTCTTTGATTCTGTTACTTTGTTTGCCCAGGCTGATATTACAGCTCCAGCCCAATCTATTCCAAATCATAATGGAAGTATTTTATTTCTGATTGTACTCTTAATTATTTTATTAGGGACTGCAATATTTCTGAAAATAAAAACCACTGAATTTATTATGACATCGAAAAAGAAAAAACAGGAGAATGAAGAAGGCCGGTTGAATCAATACATCAGTAACATGGACAGTAAGCAAATTGAAGAATTTATTCTATATAGTAAAAACAGGAAAATGAAGGATAAACATTCCCGTGAATGGAATCATTCGAAGTTACTCAGTTTCATTTTGCTCGTCATGGTTTCATTTTGCAGCCAAAGCCTGTTTGCACAATCAGGTCCAGATACAAAGGGGACATTACTCGGCGAATCAGGTATTATCATAACCATTATTTTAATTCTTATGCCAATACTAGCTGGTATGGTTTTAATGATCGTTAAAGTGAAAAATGTTTTAAAACAATATAGTAAAAACCAAAATATTGAAGAAGCTGAAAAGTTGGCCAATTATCTCAAAACCTTACCTGCTGACGAAATTGAGGCCACAATGATAAAAAGGAAAACTGAGTTGGATTACCGGCTAAGCGACACCGAGTTGTCAGGTAAGCTTAAAGCCGAAGATAGTAAAGGTTTGATCAATATCAATACCAACAAAAGCCTTCCTGTAGTTGCTATTAAGAAAAAAGCATTAAAAAGGCCGAATATAGATCCTCAATTATCTAAACTTATATTATGGTATATAGGTTGTGCTACTTTCTGGCTGTTATTTGGAACTACTATAGGAGAATATATAGGTATTAAATTCGTAGCACCCGATATTGATCATGTAAGCTGGTTAAGTTTTGGCCGTCTCAGGCCGGTACATACGAATGTAGTTTTCTGGGGCTGGGCTTCACTTGGTATGCTGGGTCTGGGTTATTATATTGTACCAACTGTGAGCAATACATCGCTTGCCAGTTTAAAAAAGGGATGGTATGCCTTATTTTTTGTTAATTCAGCTGTTATCCTGGGAGCGATTTGCCTGATGGCCGGAATTAATAATGCGGGTGGCGAATACCGCGAATATATCTGGCCCGTGATGTTATTATTTGCTATTGGACTGATTTTGACGTTGATTAATTTCTTACAAACTATCGGTAAACGAAAAACAAAAGAGATCTACATATCCAACTGGTATATGGTAGCCGCATTAATATTTGCATTAGTTATTGTAATTGTTGCCTATGTTCCACTTTGGCAGGATGGACTTGGAGATACTATTATCCAGGGATATTATATGCACCAGGGTGTAGGCATGTGGTTCATGCTTTTTACTTTAGGCATTGTTTATTATATGTTGCCTCAACAATTGAATAAACCTATTTATTCTTATAGCCTTGGTATTTTAGCATTCTGGACGCAGATACTTTTTTACACATTAATAGGTTCGCATCATTTTGTATTCAGTTCTATTCCCTGGTGGTTGCAAACAGTTGCCATCGCAGGAAGTGTGGGAATGATCATTCCGGTTGTAGCAGGTACTACTAATTTCATTATGACTTTTAAAGGAGCCTGGTATAAAATAGCAGGCAGTTATTCGCTGCCCTTTTTTTTAGTTGGCATCATATTTTATTTTACCGGCTCTATGCAGGGTACTGCCGAAGCTTTTCGTTCCACTAATTTATTTTGGCATTTTACTGATTTCACTGTTGCCCACTCCCATCTTACCATGTATGGAATCATTTGTTTTTTTGTATGGGCCGGCATATACGCCGTTATTCCCAGGCTCACTGGTAAAGAACCTCCGCAAATAACTGTAGGTGCCCACTTCTGGTTAGCATTAATCGGACTGTTATTTTATACTATTCCGTTAATGTATGGAAGTACTATTAAAGGATTGATGTGGATACAGGGAAAGCCATTTATTGATGGTGTTGTTTTCATGGCTCCTTATTGGCTTTGGCGTGCTATAGGCGGCAGCCTGATGTGGATTTCTCATTTATTTTTCGCTTATAATATTTATAAAATGCTTGCGGGGAACGCCATAGTTGATGTGAAAGAGATTGCAATAGAAAAATTAAAAAGCGAACAAACCGATTTTGATCCAATTGCATAAAAGATATTGTAAAAATTATGGAATTATTTAATAATCATAAGAGACTTTTTGGAACAGCAACTTTGTTCTTTGTAGGCTTAACGGTATTAGTAGCAATTATCCCGGCGCTGAATATGCAAAGTAATAATGCCATACTTCCCAACGCAGAACCCTTAAGTGCAGAGGCTGTCAAGGGCAAAGAACTTTATATAGCCAACGGGTGTATAGGCTGCCATACTCAACAGGTACGGAATGTAGATATGGATAAAATATGGGGCTCACGGCCAAGCATAGCTGCCGACTATGCCGGTATTCACCGCCAGGATTTCTGGCGAAATACTGCTACGCTTTTGGGCTCCGAAAGAACCGGCCCAGACCTCACCAATGTTGGCAACCGGCAAGCAAGTAAAGATTGGAATCTTGTACATTTATATAATCCCCGGATTGTTGTTCCCCAATCTATAATGCCTGCATATTCCTGGTTGTTTGAAATAAAGAAGGTACCTGCAAAAGGTGATGTAATTGTAAATATTCCACCAGAATATCTACAAGGCGAAACCGGCAAAGTAGTAGCCTCTGATGAAGCATTGCAACTGGTTGCCTACCTTTTATCACTTAAGCAAACTAAATTACCCGATGGTACAGCAACACCCGCATTTTTATATAAAAGAGAGAATAAGCCGGATGGAGGTTCTTCAGCTTCAAAAGAATTGGATGGTGTAGCATTATATACCGCTAATTGCCAAAGCTGTCACCAGGTAAATGGTGAAGGATTAAAAGGTGCCTTCCCTCCATTAAAGGGAAGTAAAGTGGTGCAGAATGACAATCCTGAACTGATGGTGAATATTATAATGAACGGATATAGTGGCCGCATCCAGGAAGGCTTTGGCCCAATGCCTGCGGTGGGTACAATGAATAATTTAAGTGCAGAAGAAATCTCCGCCATTATGAATCATGAAAAATCAAGCTGGGGGAACAATGCGAAAAAAGTTACACCGGAAGAAATAAGAAAACTAATGGATGTTGTAAAAGCAACTCCTCAAAAATAATGGTCAACGATATGAAATATTTTGACAGAAATACAGTAATCAAAAGCTTTCCAATGAAAAAAATAACCGGTTATATGAAAACAATAGTATTATTAATTACTCTGGCATTAATTAGTTTAGACAGTTTCGCCTGCCCTGCCTGTGAAAAGCAACAACCTAAAATTTTGCAGGGCATTACCCATGGCATCGGCCCGCAAAGTAACTGGGATTATGTTATTGTGTGGATAACGGTGATTATTGTGCTGTTTTCACTTTTCTTTTCAGTAAAATGGATTATTCGTCCCGGGGAACAGTCACAAAACCACATTAAAAGATTTATTTTAAAAAGCGAATAAATGGAAGATAAGAGTACAATATTTATTTTTTTGGATGATGAGCAAAAACCCATTGCAGAATTTATTTCGCCCGTGAATTTTGAACTTGATACCCGTAAAATGGTGGATGGAAAACATACACTAAAAATCGTAAGCAAAGACCCTACAGGTAAAGAAGGCCTTCGCATTATCCCTTTTGAAGTTAGAAACGGTCCTGCGATTGCTATTGAAGGTATCAGGGAAAATGCTGTGGTGGATGGCGTTTTGCCACTTATGATTAATGCCTATGGCAAAGGAGATCAAACAAAATTTTTAATTGAGGGAAGTGAAACGCCACAAAGCATCCCGTCATGGGTATGGATTTTGATTATAGGTTTTGTAGGTTGGGTACTCTATTATCTTATTACCTATATTTCAATAAAACAATAAAGAAGTATAATGGAAACTAAAGAAATAATATCACTGGACGATATAAAAACGCTGGTAGACACCTTTTATGAAAAAGTAAGAACGGACGAATTGATAGGCCCCATTTTTAATGAAAGGATACAGGACCGCTGGCCGCAACACCTGCAAAAAATGTATACATTTTGGCAAACAATATTGCTGGATGATCATACCTATTTTGGAAGCCCTTTTCCGCCTCATGCTAACCTACCTGTGTCGCACATTCATTTTGAAAAATGGATGGAACTTTTTATCCAAACCATCGATGAATTATTTGGCGGGGAAAAAGCAAAAGAAGCAAAATGGCGTGCCGGGAAAATGGCCGAAATGTTTGAATCCAGAATTGAATATTTTAAAAGTAATTCCCAAAATAGTTTAATATGACGACCTTATTTTTTATTATGATTATATGCTCTTTTCTATGGGCAGGTTTTATTGGTGCCATCAGCTTTATGGAATCCTGGCTTAAATTTCGTGCACCTGGCCTCACAATGCCTGTGGGATTAAACATAGGTAAACTGGTATTTAGCGCTCTTAACAAAGTGGAATGGGCTTTTGCAATTTTTATTTGTATTGGTATTGTTCTCAATAGAAGCCAACTAACTTCTTTGAATATCCAATGGTTTGTCATTATAATTCTTATTTTAATCCTGCAATCTGTTTGGCTACTCCCGGCTCTTAATGCAAGAGCCAATGCGTTTATAAGTGGTAAAACTTTGCCACCCTCCGTCAAGCATTGGTATTTTATAATTGCTGAATTTGTGAAACTGATAATTCTAATCCTGTTTGGCATTAGCCTTTTAAAATTAATGGCTCCATTCTAATTAATTTAAACTATAGATAATAACCCTGCTTTATGCGGCGCATGATACGCAGCATAATAATGCAGTAGTCCTTCAAAGCTTTGTGCAAAAATTATTTAAATAATTAAAGACTGAAATGATTATGAAAACAAAACCTATTAAGCGTAATGAAAATATCATGAAGCTTTCAAAAGAGCATCATTTTAGTTTATTGTTTTGCTGGAAAATAAGATAAGGATTAAAGTGTGAAACGGCTACGGAACGCATTATAAAATATGTGCAATATTTCCGGGAGCATCATTTAGATGCCCATTTTCGTGAAGAAGAAAAGATATTATTTTCCCCATTGAAAGATGAATGGGTTAAAAAGGCAATTGAAGATCATAAACAAATAAAGAATCTTCTGAATGAATTGCCTGGAAGTACGGAAGACAATACAGAAAAGCGACTC
The DNA here is from genome assembly GCA_036565505.1 of Hanamia sp. Lineage (GTDB taxonomy): Bacteria > Bacteroidota > Bacteroidia > Chitinophagales > Chitinophagaceae > Ginsengibacter. The sequence continues at coordinate 1,005 of DATCMY010000523.1, read as the reverse complement.
ATGCGTCTGGCTAACCTGGTAGATGATCATGTACGCTATGAGGAAAGGAAACTATTTCCTCACCTGGAAAAAACGCTAAGTAAAGAACAACTTGAAAAAATAGGGAAACGGTTAGATGCACAACAACCATCTCCATTGACGGACGACTTTGAAGACCAGTTTTGGATGAAGAAATAAATTATATCATTTAAAAAGTATGAAATGGAAATGAAACAATTATTTAGTAACAGCAATTATAAAATTTTGGAAGTTTCGTTAAACAATGATGAATCAATGCCGCTTCATAAAGCCACATCTGATGCATTTATTATTGTAAAAAAAGGCGCAGGTAAAATAATTTTTGAAGATAGGGAAGTGGAATTGATACAAGGTACAACTCAACTTATTCCTGCTAATGAACAGCATAAATTGATGATTAAAGATGATTTTAATGCCTGCATTATACTGGCATCCCAGGCTGAAATTAAATTCGTATAATGGACAGTGCAATAATAGAAAATAACTATTGCAGAATGAAGTTACGCATTAAGGATATTTATGTAAAGGTGATATATGGTGACGAAGAATTTCATTTAGAAACTTATAATAATGAATACAGGAATTTAATGATGCTACTGTATGATAAAATTTATATAGAAGGCTTTGGTGAATGCAAGGGTATGGGCAGATGTGGCATCTGTATGGTAGAAGTAGTCGAAACTAAAAATGAATTGCCTCACCTGGAAAGATATGAAGAAGCTACCTTAAAAAAAACAGGTGTAATCAATCTCAACTCAAGATTGGCTTGCCAGATACTGGTTAATGAAGTATTGCAAAATGCTACGATATGGATTTACTGACCTGTTTTTAATAACTTTCCATTATTCATTTTTCTTTTTTTCTTATTTTATTTTAAAATAAAAACATTCTAAGACAGTGTTGATTTGTCCATGAGTTTTAATTATTATCTGGCGATTTTATTTTTTTTATTCCGGTTCCTTCATTAGGGAGGCATATGATATGCTC
>DATCMY010000522.1:0-2181 GCA_036565505.1 Hanamia sp. | reverse complement strand
GTTTCATTCTTTGGCGCTTTTACAGGTTCAGGATCTTTAACAACAAGAGTTTTTTCATTAATTACTTCAGGTTTTTTCTCTACTTGTTTTTGCACTTTTTCCGGAACTACCACAATCTCTTTTTTCTCAGGTATTACATTTTGGATTGCCAAAGAAGATTGTGTTTTATCAACTTTAAGATAACCAACAATCATTTGAGAACCTTCGCTTACCTCATCAGATTGAAGATGATTCCATTTTTTTAATGAGGAAAGAGGGACTTTATTATAATTTACGCCTAAACGATAAAGGGTTTCTTTCGGCTCAACTGTATGAAAAACCGGCACAAGCGCTTCTTCATTTGTTTTGGTTTCTGTTTGAGTAAAATTATTTGCACCTAATGGTATTTTTAACTCCTGACCGATACTTAAACTACTGCCAAATTGCAAATTATTAAAAGAGGCAATCGTTTTTGGCTGAACATTATATAAACGTCCAATGCTAAAAAAACTTTCTTTAGGAGCTACTTTATGTTCGATAAATAAATTGGATCCTTTTCCTTTTATTTCAAGGTTATTTTGTTGAGCTAATAAAAAGTTACTTGTAACAATTGTAAAAAAAACAGCCATGAACCATCTTGTCATAATAGATAATTTACAAGTTCTTAAAAATGCTTTTTCATTTGATTGCAGGATTAATGCATCGCTGCAAAGATGGGTAAAAATAATTATTCTGTATCTATCTCAGCAGATTCCATAAAATTTCACAAATTATTTATCCAACATCACAAATACAACATCAGGCATGCTATCAAAACACAATTTTGAATTAAATTTTTTCTTTCACCCATTGGGAGGCAGGGAGTTTCACAAACGGTGCTGCCAGCGAATCGTCATTTCCTTTTTCCATGACAAAAAAGTACCATCTATAATATGCTCTCTTGCTTTTGTAACTATATCCAGGTAAAACGCAAGATTATGAATACTGGCAATTTGCAAACCCAAAATTTCTTTTGCTTTTATTAAATGACGAAGATAGGCTTTGCTGTAAAAATTACTGACTTCGCATTCAATGCCATTATCAAGTGGCGAGAAATCTTTTTCCCATTTTTTATTATCAATATTAATGATGCCGTTACTGGTAAATAGCATGGCATTGCGGCCATTGCGCGTAGGCATTACACAATCGAACATATCAATGCCGAGGGAAATACATTCGAGAATATTCCACGGTGTGCCAACGCCCATTAAATAACGGGGTTTATTTACAGGAAGATGGTCGCAACATAGCTCACATATTTCATACATTTTTTCGGTCGGTTCTCCAACGCTTAAACCGCCAATTGCATTACCAGTAGCATCTTTGGAAGAAATATATTCACAGGCAAATTTTCTAAGATCGTGATGTACTCCACCTTGAACGATAGGGAATAAATTTTGCGAATAACCGTATTTATTATCCGTTTTATTAAATTGTTCAAAACATCTGTCGAGCCAGCGATGCGTTAATTCCAAAGATGTTTTTGCATAATTATATTCGCTTGCACCTGGTGGACATTCATCAAAAGCCATAATAATATCGCCGCCAATTATTCTTTGAATATCCATTACTTTTTCCGGGGTAAATAAATGTTTACTCCCATCAATATGACTTTGAAACAGCGCTCCCTCCTCTGTCAATTTACGTACACCGCTTAATGAGAAAACCTGGAAACCGCCGCTATCAGTTAATATGGGCTTATTCCAGTTCATAAAGCGGTGCAAGCCTCCGGCTGCTTCCAATACTTCCAGGCCTGGCCGCAAATACAAATGATACGTATTTCCCAGAATGATCTGCGCTTTTACATCATTATACAATTGTTGCTGGCTTACAGCTTTTACACTCCCGACAGTACCCACCGGCATAAAGATTGGCGTATTGATTTCTCCGTGATCAGTAGTAATTTTCCCTACCCTGGCTTTAGATTTATTATCGGTATGCTGAAGCTCAAATTGTAATGCTGCCATTAGGTAATAGGAATTTTTTAAACGGCTGCAAAGATACAGTCGAAATGACTGTTGAAGGGTTGAATTATAAAATTTCGGTTTAAAATTTTAATGTGATAGAAATGAGTTTTTTTTAAGGTTTAAGAAATATTAATTTTATAAAAATTGGGCAATTATTAAAAGAATTATTATCAAGTTTTAAACTCTTAATATATAC
>DATCMY010000521.1:0-11135 GCA_036565505.1 Hanamia sp. | reverse complement strand
AATGAAGTTTATATAAAAGTTCATTTTAAGAAGATAGAATCCAATTAACTTTTTGGCCTTATAAAATTTCCGATAAAACCGGCAAAGTTTTCATACTTCCAAATTCTGAAATATGCCATGCATAATAGCTTTCCATACTTTTTAAAATGGTTCTCCTTATATTTCTGTTGAGCTTTATTTCACTGAGGTCTTCAGGATGAATTGCCTTTAATAATTGTGAAATATGAAAACTGATATCAACACCTAAATGATCAGGCGCCAATGATTCTGCATCAGAAAAATTTCCTTCCCGTAAATTAAAAACATTTCTTTTTTCAGAATAATTGTCCTGTAAACGGAATCCCAAAAAAGGGGCCAATTGCAATGAAAAATAAATGGGAAAATTTGCGGTAATTTCATCATTCGCAATATCAAGTTGCCAAAAAGCATCTTCACAAAAATGAAAAAGATCGGCATTGGCTTCAGGTTGCTTCAGGCTTTTTTGCAAAAGTTCTACCATATAAAGAGCCACGGCATTTTTGGTGACATCACTTAAAATGTTTTTATAAAGAATACTCCATTTTAATTCTTTGATGCGTTGCAGATTTTTTAATTCATTGTGATATACCTGTAATTCCAATAGCGAGGAAGGTTGAAAAAAATGGGCTTTAGATGTTTTTCCTGAAGTGCGCACACCATTTACCATGTACGATTGAATACCAAATATTTCAGTAAAAATGCTGGCGATAATACTTGTTTCACCATATTTTATTGCCCTTAAAACGATTCCTTTGGTAGAATAGATCATAGATGATATGAAAAATAAGAAATAAAAAGACTGATAGCTTTTAAATATAACAGGTTGAAAAGTTGTGTTGATAAAAGTAATCAATTAACCGCTTAACTTTTCAACGTCTCAACACATCGCAAACTTATCAGTAATTTGCATTTTATGCATACACTTAAGAAATCACTCGGCCAGCATTTTTTAAAAGATGAAAAAATTGTAGAAAAGATAATAGAAGCTTTACTGCAGCATCCTTTTAAAAATTTATTAGAAGTTGGACCTGGTGGGGGTGCGCTTACAAAACATTTAATAAAAATTCCCAATATTCATTTTAAAGCAGTAGAACTTGATGAAGAAAAAGTAAGCTATCTCCAGAAGCAATTTCCTTCCTTGCAAAATGATCTTATTCATAAAAGTTTTTTGAATATGGACCGGCCGTTTGATGAGCCATTTACTGTGATTGGTAATTTTCCTTATAATATTTCTACCCAGATTTTATTTAAAATTTTGGAATGGAAAGAATATGTTCCCGAGGTAATTGGGATGTTCCAAAAAGAAGTGGCGCAAAGGGCCGCAGCAAAAGAAGGTAGTAAAGTGTACGGCGTATTGAGTGTTCTTTTACAATATTATTATCATGTTGAATATTTATTCTCTGTGGGTAATGAATGCTTTACCCCACAACCAAAAGTGCAAAGCGGAGTGATAAGATTAACAGCGCGTGAAAATTATTTACCGGTAAAAAGCGAAAGAGCTTTTTGGGTTTTAGTAAAAACCACGTTTAATCAACGACGTAAGACGCTCAGAAACGGAGTTAAAAGTCTCATTCCAAAAGAACTGCTTGATGATGAATTTTTTAATCGCCGTGCCGAAACATTGAGCATTGAAGAATTTGCTGAGCTTACTTTTAAAATGATCTAAAATAACTGCGTAATATTGCTGCATTTTAAAAATCAGTTAATTTATTTTCACTTTCTTTAGTTGTAATTTTACAAACTATGGAAAGTTACACTTTGGCAATTCATGTAATTCGATTGAATTAGTGTAATAAAATAAACAAGTATGAATGATAAAAAAAATCATAAATTAAGAATAGTAACTGCAGCTTCCTTATTTGATGGGCACGATGCCGCTATCAATATTATGCGCAGGATAATGCAGAGCAAAGGCGTTGAAATTATTCATCTTGGCCACAACAGGAGTGTGCATGAAATAGTGGAATGCGCTATTGAAGAAGATGCGCAGGGAATTGCAATTACAAGTTACCAGGGCGGCCATTTGGAATTTTTTAAATACATGAAAGATCTTCTCGATCAAAACGGGTATGGGCATATAAAAATTTTTGGTGGAGGCGGCGGCACTATTTTACCTGCTGAAATTGATGAGTTGCAGGCTTATGGTATCGCCAGGATTTACTCTCCTGATGATGGCAGGAAGTTGGGGCTGGAAGGTATGATTGAGGAAGTGATACAAAAATGCAGTCCCCAAAAACCAGAAGAGACAGCCCAAACATCAAGTTCTAACCGGTATAATGGAAAATTTATTTTGGGAGAATGGAAAGATATAAATCTTGTGGCTTCATCAATTACCAAAGCAGAGAATGGGGAGAATGTAGATATTTTAAGTGTTGGTAATGGTAAATTAAAAATGAAATCTGACGTTAAGATTGCTACTCCTGTTCTCGGTATAACCGGTACCGGCGGTGCCGGAAAATCTTCTGTAACAGATGAAATTGTTAGGCGCTTTTTAAGTACTTATACTGATAAAACTATTGCAGTTATTTCTGTTGACCCTTCAAGAAAAAAAACCGGTGGCGCATTGTTAGGTGATCGCATCCGCATGAATTCTATTCACCATCCACGGGCGTATATGCGCTCGCTTGCTACCCGCGAAAATGATAAAGCGCTCAGTAATTATGTTCAGGAATCAATTGATATTTGTAAAGTAGCGGGCTATGATTTTATTATTCTTGAAAGTGCCGGTGTCGGCCAAAGCGATGCTTCAATCCTCGATTATTGTGATATAAGTGTTTATGTAATGACGCCCGAATTTGGCGCGGCATCACAATTGGAGAAAATCAATATGCTTGATTATGCAGATATAGTTTGCATAAATAAATTTGATAAGGCCGGCGCTTTGGATGCATTGCACGATGTAAAAAAACAATACAAACGAAATCATAATTTATGGATGGCAACAGATAATGAATTGCCGGTTATTGGCACAGTTGCTTCTACTTTTAATGATCCGGGTTGTAATCAATTATTCAATAAAATTATAGATGATGTCAACAAAAAAACCGGGCTTGACTGGAAAAAATATGAAGCACCTTTACGGAGTGAAAGCCATGGCACTGCCATTATTCCACCTAAGCGAATAAGGTATCTTGCCGAAATTGCAGAAGAGATTGCACATTATAATAGTTTGGCTAAGGAACAATCTGTAATTGCAACAAAGCTCTATCAATTAAATGGAGCTATCCAGATTTTAAAAAATGATTCTTCAGAAAAGGAAGAAAAAAATGTGGCAATTATAAAGAAACTTAAAGAAAGTAAACTATCAATAGAAAAACAATTATTACCTGTTTGTAAAAAATTGATTGACGAATGGGAGAAAATAAAAGCCCTTTATCAAAAAGAATTTTTTGAATATAATGTGAGAGGAAAAATTATAAAACAACCTTTATATTTTGAATCGCTTTCACATATAAAAATTCCTAAAATTGCAGTTCCCCGCTTTAAAGACTGGGGCGATATTTTATCGTGGAGATTGCAGGAAAATTTTCCTGGAAAATTTCCATTTACTGCGGGAGTATTTCCATTGAAACGTGCGGAAGAAGATCCTACCCGAATGTTTGCCGGCGAAGGTGGGCCAGAGAGAACCAATAGGAGATTCCATTATGTGAGTGTAGGTCAGCCGGCAAAGCGCCTCAGCACTGCATTTGACAGTGTTACTCTTTATGGTGAAGATCCTGAAATACGCCCCGATATTTATGGTAAAGTAGGTAACAGCGGAGTTAGCATTGCAAGTGTAGATGATGCTAAAAAATTGTATAGTGGTTTTGATCTTTGTGATCCTAAAACCTCGGTGAGTATGACCATTAATGGTCCCGCACCTATGTTATTAGCATTTTTTTTAAATGCCGCTATCGATCAACAATGCGAAAAATATATTATTGATCATGACTTACGGGAAAGCGTAAACGCTATTATAGAATCGAAATTCGATATCGAAAAACTTCCAAAATATATTGGCGTAAATGGTGAACCTGTTTTTCCTGAAAAAGGAAAAATGACCGGGCATTTACCTAAGGGAAATGATGGGCTAGGATTAAGATTGCTCGGTTTATCAGGTGAGGATGTACTTCCGGAAAATGTGTATGAAGAAATAAAAGAAAAAGCATTATCAACTGTTCGCGGTACTGTGCAGGCTGATATTTTAAAAGAAGACCAGGCACAGAATACCTGCATTTTTTCCACAGAATTCGCATTGAAATTAATGGGTGATGTACAGGAATATTTTATTGAAAATAAAGTGCGAAATTTTTATTCGGTTTCAATTAGTGGTTATCATATTGCAGAAGCCGGTGCCAATCCTATCACACAGCTTGCGTTTACCCTTTCCAATGGATTTACTTATGTGGAATATTATATGAGCCGCGGAATGAAAATTGATGATTTTGCACACAATCTTTCTTTCTTTTTCAGCAATGGGATGGATCCTGAATACAGTGTTATTGGTCGTGTGGCAAGGCGTATTTGGGCAAAGGCAATGAAATATAAATACAAAGCCAATCCTCGTTCTCAAATGTTGAAGTATCACATTCAAACCAGTGGCCGCAGCCTTCATGCTCAGGAAATTGACTTCAATGATATACGCACCACTTTGCAGGCGCTTTATGCTATTTATGATAATTGCAACAGTCTTCACACCAATGCCTATGATGAAGCGATTACAACGCCTACTGAGGAAAGTGTGCGCCGTGCAATGGCTATTCAATTAATTATTAATCGTGAATTAGGAACTGCAAAAAATGAAAATCCTAACCAGGGAAGTTTTTTAATTGAAGAACTTACTGATCTGGTGGAAGAAGCTGTGATGGAAGAATTTAATCGTATTTCAGAAAGAGGCGGAGTATTAGGCGCAATGGAACGAATGTACCAGCGAAATAAGATCCAGGAAGAAAGTCTTTATTATGAATCATTAAAAAACAATGGCGAACTTCCTATTGTTGGTGTCAATACCTTTTTGAATAAAGAAGGATCACCTACCATACTGCCTGCGGAAGTTATCAGAAGTACCACAAAAGAAAAAGATCAGCAGATAAAAAATGTAAAAGCTTTCCAGGAATTACATAAAGATAAAAGTGCTGAAATGCTGAAAAAATTGCGGCATGTCGCGATCACTAATGGAAATTTATTTGACGAATTAATGGAAACTGTAAAATATTGCTCGCTCGGTCAGATTACTCACGCGTTATATGAAGTAGGCGGCCAATACAGAAGAAATATGTAAATGATATTCATAAAAAAAGCGTGTTTGCCACGCTTTTTTTTATGAATATTTCGAGAAGATGATTAATGAAGTTTCCTTGTATACTCATCCAGCCTGATAATTTTACCGTTTTGCATTTTGAGGTCATTTACTATATCTGCTGAATCCTTGTTCCCTTTCATGTCTTCCCATTTTTGCCTGTACCAAAATGTAACCCATTCATCTTTTTTATCTTTGGAAATTACAGATTCCCAATCATCCATTTTTATTTGCAAACTTTTTATTTCGCCCCTGGATTTTGTAAACATTGCTTTGAGGCTGTCGTTTGACATGGTTTTATCAAGGCCATCGAATTGAACGCGTACTGAATCGCCGAAATATTTCATTGATTCATCCACATTCCCATTTTCATAAGCTTTAAGAGCCATAAGGGCATTCATAGTGTTTTGATTGCTACCAATTTCCCAATTATCCGGATGGTCAATAGTGTATGGGTAACTCATTTTTTCTGAACTTACTGCCGACGAGGTTGTGTCAGTTGTAGCTTCATTGGTCGAAGTGCCTTTGTTGTTACAGGAAGTGAAAATCATTCCTCCCAAGAAAATCAAGATCAACTTTTTCATAATAAATTTTGTTTTAATTAATGATAAATGAAAGTGGTCTTGAGAAAAGCTTTGGTAGTATTTCAAGGGTTTAATGTTCTAAATTAATCTTTTTCTGTTTTAAAGCAAATCTTTTCAGGATATTTATCTTTACTCAAAAAATATGAACGTCAAAACTTATTTTATTTTCATTTTCATTTTGATTGTCGCGGGCTGCTCTTCTAATAAATATGCCGCCACTAACAAGGTATATAAAAAACAAGTAAAATCATTTGCCAAAGAAATAAGAAAAACTCCCTTGGATGGCTCCCGTGCTAACTGGGTGGGCACTACCAATTTTGGAATGAGAAAACCCGATTTTGTAATTATTCATCACACCGCTCAAAACAGTTGTGAGCAGACATTGAAAACATTTACACTTACCCGTACACAGGTGAGTGCGCATTATGTAATTTGCAAAGACGGCACCGTGCATCACATGCTCAATGATTATTTAAGGGCATGGCAGGCTGGCAGGGCTTCCTGGGGAAATGATAAAGACATTAATTCTTCTTCGATAGGAATTGAATTGGATAATAATGGCTTTGATTCTTTTCCTCCTTCGCAAATAAATAGTTTACTAACGTTATTGGATACACTAAAATCAAGATATTCAATTCCGGCTGCTAATTTCATTGGCCATGCCGATATTGCTCCCACAAGGAAAAATGATCCCAATGTAACATTTCCATGGCAATTGCTTGCTCAAAATGGCTATGGGCTTTGGTATGGTGATACCAGCCTTATCAGTACTCCTGAAAATTTCAACAGCCTTCAGGCATTGCGAATCATTGGGTATTCTATAAAAGATTCTTCTGCGGCTATTGAAGCATTTAAGCGCCATTTCGAAATGCAGGATAGCAGCCGTATTCTTACCGATGCAGACAAAAAAATACTTTATGATCTTATGAACAAATATGAATAAATTTCTTATTGTGCTTTTTAAATTTCACGATGAGTTTTATTATTTCAAAATAATATTTCCGATTCAAATTTGTTTAAAAAAATTCCCCCTGCCATGGCAGAGGGATTTGAGGGTTATTGAACAATACCATCTAATTTTTTGATCGTTTTTAACGGGAAGTTACAGGCTTAATGCTTAGGCATGCTCATGCACACCTATCTTTATTTCTTCCAAAAGTTTTTTATTAAATGCATCCAGGTCTTTTGGGCTTCTACTGGTAATTAAGCCATTATCTGCCACTACTTCTTTATCCATCCATTTTGCACCGGCATTCTTAAGATCAGTTTTAATGGAAGGGTACGAAGTTATTTTTCTTCCTTCTAATAAACCGGTCTCAATTAATAATTGCGGTCCATGACAAATGGCAGCTACCGGTTTACCAGATTCCATAAAATCTTTTGCAAAATGCACATAATCTTCATTGATGCGCATCAGGTCTGGGTTAATGACTCCACCCGGAATTATTAAGGCATCATAATCATCTGCTTTCGCTTCAGATAAATTTACATTTACCGGCAATTCTATTGACCAATGATCATGGTTCCATCCCTTTACTTTTCCTTTTACAGCAGAAATGATATCTACTTTCATTCCGGCGTTTTCCATCGCTTTTTTAGGGCTGGTTAATTCAATTTCTTCGAAACCATTTTCAGTTAAAATGGCGATTCGTTTTTGATTTGTGTTTGTCATAATATGATTTTTTTAAATTAACAATAATTGAGAATTCTCAACTCGAATTTTCACAACAAGCATGCCCGTAAAAGTGAAGGAAATTTAAAAATGGATTTATTAATAAAGTATTTAATTGTTTTTAATGATTTTTTGGTGGCTGTAATTTCCGTTTATTTCCAAATGCTAAATTGTTTTATATCTGACTGTTAGGTGAAAATGATTAGTAAAAAAATATCATAAAAAATAGGTTTTGATTTTGCAAAATTTGATTGTTACTTTATCGTTCATAATTTTTAGATAAATGCAACTTTTTCCCGTTTCTGCTTCTGCTTCTTCAAAGGAATTTTTAAAAGTCCCTCTCATCATTTATAAGGATGATCCTAATTTCATTCGTCCCCTTGATAAAGATGTGAATGATGTTTTTAATCTAAAACAAAATAAAGCCTATCGCCACGGAGAGAGTCAAAGATGGTTATTGAAAGATGATAATGGAAATCTTATTGGGCGTATTGCCGCATTTGTAAATAAAAAATATAAGAATAAAGGAGATGAACAAAAGACTGGTGGTATTGGATTTTTTGAATGCATCAATAACCAGAAGGCGGCAGATATGTTATTTGATGTTGCTAAAAGCTGGTTGATGCAGCGAGGTATGGAAGCTATGGATGGCCCTATTAATTTTGGCGAACGGGACAGGTGGTGGGGATTGGTGGTTAAGGGATTTAAACCGCCTATTTATTTAATGAATTACAATCACCCTTATTATGTTCAGCTTTTCGAAAATTATGGGTTTAAAAATTTTTTTAACCAGATATGCTGGTACCTCATTGTAGATACACAACTGAAAGGAAAGTTTATTGAGATGAATGAAAAATATGATGCCAATCCTGATTTTAAAGTGGAACATATCCGTAAGAACCAACTGGGAAAATATGCAACAGATTTTAGCATTGTTTATAATAAAGCCTGGGCAAAGCATGAAGGTAATAAACAATTGAATAAAGAAGTAGCTATAAAAATGTTCAGGTCAATGAAGCCGGTGATGGATGAAAAACTTATTTGGTTTGTTTATCATAAAAATGAACCAATTGCCTGTTGGGTAAATCTTCCGGAATTAAACCAAATATTCAAAAACTTCAATGGTAAATTTGGATTGATTGAGAAATTAAAATTTTTGTGGTTGAAGAAAAAAGGGATGAACTATAAATTCACAGGAATTGTTTTTGGAGTAATTCCTGAATTTCATGGAAGGGGAATAGATCATTACATGATTATGCAAGGTTCTAAAGTTATTCAAACCGAAACCAAATACGATGAACTTGAGCTTCAATGGCAAGGTGATTTTAATCCAAAAATCCTAAATATTTCAAGGAATCTCGGCGGTGAACAAAGCCGGATACTGACTACTTATCGTTATATTTTTGATAGAAGTAAAGAATTTAAAAGACATCCTGTTATAAATTGATAATTGAAGCATACTTTTTCCCGACTTACTATGCTGTTTTCCTGAATCAAATTTCATACGGTAATTGGCTGAAAAAAAATCGTGGAAAAGGATGTAATCAATCGATACAAATTCTAAAGTTGTAAATTCGCCATTATCAAATTATGGAAAAATTTATTGTTTCAGCACGTAAGTACCGGCCACAAAATTTCAGTACTGTTGTGGGGCAATCTCACATTACTACTACTTTAAAAAATGCGATTAAAAATAACCAGCTAGCGCATGCTTTTTTGTTCTGCGGCCCTCGCGGCGTTGGTAAAACCACCTGTGCAAGAATCCTAGCAAAAACAATTAATTGTGAAAACAGGACTCCCGATGGTGAGGCCTGTAATGTTTGTAATTCGTGTATTTCTTTTGATAACGGCACTTCTTTAAATATTCATGAATTAGATGCTGCCAGTAATAATTCTGTAGATGATATCCGTTCATTGGTAGACCAGGTAAGGTTTGCGCCACAGGCCGGCAAATACAAAGTGTATATTGTAGATGAGGTGCACATGCTTACTACGCAGGCGTTCAATGCATTTTTAAAAACGCTGGAAGAACCGCCGCCGTTTGCTATTTTTATTTTGGCAACAACAGAGAAACATAAAATTATTCCAACCATTCTTTCACGCTGCCAGATTTTTGATTTTAAACGAATCACTAACCAGGATACTGTAGAGCATCTTCAGGAAATTTGCGAAAAGGAACATATCACCGCCGATAAAACCGCGCTTCACATTATTGCTCAAAAAAGTGAAGGCTGCTTAAGAGATGCACTTAGTATTCTTGATAAAATTGTAAGTTTTACCAACGGCGAATTAACCTATGCCAATACACTTGAGCACCTGAATATTCTTGATGAAGATTATTATTTTCGATTGATAGATGCTATGCAAAATCAAAGCCTCAGCGATGCGATTTTATTGTATGATGAAATTAACCGAAAAGGTTTTGAAGGTGATTTGGTATTGAATGGCTTTGCTGAATTTTTAAGAAACCTATTGGTAAGTAAAGATGCCAAAGTGGCTATGTTACTCGAAGTATCTGAAGGATTTAAACAGCGTTATCTGGATGCGGCTTCAAAGATTGATGCAGCCTGGTTATTAAGTGCATTAAATATTTTGAATGAATCGGAGATTAATTACCGGATGGCAAAAAATAAACGCCTGCATGTAGAACTAACCTTTATAAAACTTTGTTACCTGAACCAGGCGCTTGAATTGGTAAACGATAATGGCCAATTAAGTAAAAAAAAACAGCTTGAAAGTGTAAAACCTGTTTCCTTCAAGGCGATTACTCACATACACATAGCTGATAAAGTAAAAAAAGAGGTGACGAAAATAATTGCCTCTCCGGGGAAAAATAAATCTGTGGACAATGGAAATGCTAAACAAAAGGATGAAGCGCTGTTAATTATTGAAGAAGGAATAAACAATTCAAAATTGCCAAAAGCTGCGGCAGATCATACTTTAGTAGTAAAGCCTCCAGCAAAATTTACAAAATTGGCCTCACTTGAAAAAATAAGAGAAAAAGTTGCCATTGAAAATAAGAATAATCACGCTATTGAACTGACTGAGGAAGAATTATATATAGCGTGGGGGCTTTATATTGAAGAATTGGTTAAAAATAAAAATCTTCCTGCAGTAGCTCATTTTAAATCTGCTAATCTTAATATACCCGAAAGTAATAGCATTGAAATTATTACCAATAATAATATGCAACAGAAATTTATTGAAGCAGAAAGAGGCACATTAATCTCTCATCTTCAATCGCATTTTAATAACCGGTTTCTAACGTATAGTATAATACTTGTAGCTGATGAAGGCAAAAATGAATTACGGGAAGAACATTTATCAACCAAACAACAATATTTAAAAATAATAGAGGAGTATCCATTGGTAAAGGAATTGAAAGATAGGCTGGGCCTGCAATTGGATTATTAAGGATTTGGATTTTAGAAATTTAATTAACCGGAATGCTTTCAATGTTGGCCATGCATCCGCAAAAAAATATTTCCTTTCTTTGCGCAAAAAAAATATAATAAATCATGTGGAAACGCCTGGCGAAATTTGTTTTAAAAAACCGTTTGCTTCTTTTGATCTTATTATTTGC
>DATCMY010000520.1:0-2578 GCA_036565505.1 Hanamia sp. | reverse complement strand
TGGGATTAATTAGTATTTATCCACTAGGTATAATACATATCCGTCAACGGCGATGGAAAATAGATTTAAGTTTTGAATTATTAAAGTATTAATCATTAAACCTTTTATCAGAAATTTTATCTAAAGTTTAAAATCAAACAGATGAAAAAAATTATTTTCCTCTTAAGTTCCCTGCTTTTCATTTTGCTTTTTAATTCAGGTTGCGGCCCTTCGGCAATAGTAGTAAGAGAAAGGCCTGCTCCTCCTGTTTATGTGCGGCCTATGGCTCCATCGCCTGCTTACTTTTGGGTAGATGGAGATTGGGTAAGGCACGATAATGGTTATGTATATCGCAAGGGCTATTGGGTAAAACCTCGTCCGGGCCGCCGCAATTATGTTCCCGGACATTGGCAACATAAAAGACAAGGATGGGTTTGGATTCGTGGTCATTGGTAATTACACCTTGGTAATAAATAATCATAAATTCATTATTCATTAAGACAATGTGATAAAATTTCATTATTTTAAGAAATGTTTTTGAAATATATGACCCTTTATATAATGTATCTAATATTGATTAAATTAAAATTCGTACATCATGATAAAAAATATTTTAACCGCCTTTTTGATGTTGCTTTCTGTATCTGCCTTTTCTCAAAGAAAATTTGATAAGAATTCCGATCATGAAAACTTTTTCAGAATTGGAGCCAAAGGCGGAGTGAACATTAATAAAATAACCGGGCAATCTTACAAATCAGGATTTAATTATAATTACCTTCTGGGAGCATTTATGCAATTCAATTTTTCAAAAACCTTTGGCCTTCAACCGGAAATAAATTTTGTACAATCTTCTTCAGAATTTTCCAATGATGCCTCCACAGTTTATGATGATCTTTTCTATAATGGAAGCCAGCGAAAAGCTAAACTGAATTACTTAAAAGTTCCTTTATTATTGAATATAAATATTGGCCCCAGCAAGCGGGTAAAGTTGCAATTAGGCCCGCAGGTAGGTGGTTTGCTTAAGCAAAGTGTTGATAGTTTAAAAAACAATGCGGACATTTTTAAAAAAGGAGATTGGTCGGCAGTTGGCGGTCTTTGGATCCAGATTCCTTTTATTAATCTTGGTGCACGATACGAAATAGGGCTTACTAATTTGAACAATATTGATAACAGCGAAAAATGGAAAAGCCAGGCCTTTACCATATTTGCAGGATTTACATTATAAGTCATTTCTTTTTTGGATAAAATATATAGGCTAATTCGTATTTTGAAGTGCCGGAAAATATATTTCTTTTGTGAAACCATTTTGAGAGACAAGGTAAAAAATTTAGATGTTTCTGATTATCCTAACCTGAGTAGAAAATAAATGGCAAAATGAATCAACCTTATTACCTTTTACAACTTTAAGGTAATAAGGTTCGGGAATTTAATGGAATATTAGTTCTACTAAGGTTAAAGAACCTCTCCTCAGAAAAGAACATAATATTTAGAATAATTACATTTTAAATATTTCCAGCAACTCAAAATGAGCATTAGGCAATATACACCCGTTTTTGAAATGGTTTTTTTTGTATATTCATCTTGCTAAAAAAAAATGTTTATGCAGCATATAGCCATTAAAAATTTGTTCCTGATAGATATTGAAACCGTTTCAGAAAAAGAACATTTTCATTTATTGGATGATGAATGGAAAGAACTTTGGACTGAAAAAATAAGTAAAAGTCTTCCACCCAATACTACTGCCGAAGAATATTATCCTTTGCGGGCGGCCATTCTCGCTGAATTTGCGAAAGTAGCCTGCATTAGTTTTGGCTATTTTAAAAAAGAGAATAATGAATGGCAATTGCGCATTAAATCTTTATGTTCAGAAAATGAATCAGAGATTTTAAATCAATTTATTACCACTTTAAAACAATTGCATGCCAATAATCATCAATGGATTTTTACCGGGCATAACATCAAAGAATTTGATGTGCCCTTTTTATGCAGAAGAATGTTGATCAATAATATTTCCATTCCTTCTTACATCGATTTTCAAAATATGAAACCCTGGGAAACGCCTGTGCTGGACACCTTACACCTATGGCGTTTCGGCGATTACAAACATTATACCTCCTTAAAATTATTGGCCGCTACATTAGGTGTGCCTTCACCAAAAGATGATATAGATGGAAGCCAGGTAGGCAATGTGTATTGGAAAGAAAAAGACCTGCAACGCATTTCAATCTATTGTGAAAAAGATGTAGCTACGGTGGCCAATGTAATTCTGCGTTTTAAAAGTTTGCCTTTGTTGAAAGAGGAACAGATTGTTTTTGTGGACAGGCTTCTATAAATGTAACACGCTCCATTGCGGGAAACACCTGCGGCATTGCGGGGCCTTATGCGAATAGATACATTAGGAACACAAATGCAGGCATAAACCGATGCTATCGCTTCCATATTTTGGGCTTAAAAAACTTTTTTGTAACTATTCAGTACCGAAAGTAGCAATTAAAAATAATGCGTTTAAAACATTTTGTCCGGACTTTATGGTAGTATCAATAATTGACCTTAGAATAGCAAACATGTTTGCACTATCATTAGATTTAAACTGACCTGA
>DATCMY010000519.1:0-6186 GCA_036565505.1 Hanamia sp. | reverse complement strand
AATGTTAAACAAATAATGCACCAGACGTTCCTTCGGAACGTTTCGTACTTTTCGGGTCTGATTTTCTACCCACCAATAGTCCCTACGGGACTTATAAAATGTTTACTCACTTTTCTTTACGATGTAAACGCTTAATTCTATTCTTTTATTTACAAGATTATTAAAATGACGGAGTAAATCCTTTTAATACCGGTTGGATTTTCAGCGTGCAATTATAGCTCTATAAAGTAAGGAGACCAGGCAGGCGAGTGCTGATTAGCAAAATGTTTTAAATTTAAACAGGCACTGCCACTTGTACCTGGTGATCCACTGCATCATCTATCAATGTAATCATCTTATCTTCCTGCTCCACTCCATCCACCGTTACCATCATTTCCGCTACACTGTCTTTTTGAGTAACAACAATATGGTAAACCGTATTCCTATACCTGTAATGCACTTTAAAGAACTCCCATTCTTTTGGAATACAAGGAACGAATTTTAGTTTATTGACCTCCAGTTGCAGACCAAGAAATGATTCTGTAATAAGACGGTACAACCAGCCGGCAGAACCTGTGTACCAGGTCCATCCGCCACGACCTGCGTGAGGCGTACGTAAATAAACATCTGCAGCCAACACATAGGGTTCTACTTTGTAGCTGGCAATTTCTTCGGCAGTTTTACCATGATTAACCGGGTTGATCATATTTAATAATTCCCATACCCGGTTGTTATCACCCAATTTTGCAAACGCCATGATCATCCATACGGCAGCGTGTGTGTATTGGCCGCCATTTTCTCATACGCCGGGCACATATCCTTTTATTTCAACATTCTTACCTGGCAGGTGTTTCTAACACACAGGGTGAGGCGGGAGATCGGCTAAGACAAAGAAATTATTTTAGTAAGTCCGGCTCTATATGTCTTTTGATAAATATACCTGGCAACCCTTCTGGCTTTACAAATACTTTTTTAGTTTCCTTATATCTCAGGCAACGATAAATATTTTTTAGTATCCCATTTTCCACATCAATTAAAAAACCAAAACTGCCGATGTAGCTGTTGGTTTTATTATTAAATACTTCGAAATGTTTTACCATTTTACCCAAGTTGCAGCCATTACACTTCCGATCTTCGGTAGTAATATTAAAATCACTCTGGGTAAGGTTCCTTATCTTATCAAATGATCTTTTTAAATCTGCCAAGAATATATATTTCTCTTTATCTTCAAATACATCATCTTCATTCATGTAAGGTTCAAAGATTGAAATATCCAACTGTAAACAGCTTTCAATAAATTTATCAAGTACTTTTTTTGATTGGCTGAAATCTTCACGCTCAATAAAAGATTTGGAGGTTTTAAGATGTATGGTTTCCATAGTTTTAAAATTAGTCAGATTCGCGGAAAAAAATATAATTACTTTTAAATTATATAAAAGTTTGGGAAATCGAAGCAGTAGGTTTTTAAGTAAAAGGGTAAATTATAAAAAGAAAAGTTTAATGTCAATTGAAGATATTCCTAACTTAGTTGTTGATGAAGCATTAAAAAAAGAGGTTCTTATAAAAAAAAATATAATTATGAAAGAATACTGTGATGAACTAAAAACACTTCACAATGAAATCCCGGTATATGGTCATGGAACAATTGCTGAATTAAATTCAGTTTATATAAGGGTAGAAGGCATTGCCAGTTCAGTAATTGCAACACTTCAAGAAAGACATAAACACATGGAACAGTCGTTAGGTATTAACTCTTATGATATTGACAACTCAATTTCTAATGTACGTACAGCAAAGAGTGAAACAGCCAAACAGTTTCATTTTAACCGAGTTGTTGAACAACTTAAAGATTACATAGATACCTTAAGTAGTTTAGTCGGCTGCGATTGAAATTTTTCAAACTGAGACACTACCAAAAATTTCAGTTTTCGCGGGTATTCCCCCTACTATCCATAGTAACACCAAAATTAAAAAAGTGCTGTATGTCCTGAGTTTGCAACTCAGGACATACAGACTTCTTCTTAGTTGACCGGCTGCTTTGGCTGCCTATAGGTCTCCCGTTAATATTTCCTGAAATTCTTTTTGTAAACATTTTTCTTTATTTATTAGACCTTATACCTGTTCCTCTCATTTTTATTAGATTTGATAAGTGCTGCTTCATAAGTCCAGGTTGGATCAATATTCACTGAACATTCATAATACTGTTCCATATTCGTTATAGAACTATATATATTGTAAATCGTTTCAGCACATTGGTAAGGATACTTTACTATCTGTTTTTCTGAGAATCTGATAACACACCAATTTATTTCAAGAAAATATTCATTTCTTTTGCGATCCACAGATCCCTTTATTTCAGTATAATGTATTGGTATTTTATCTTGATTTGTATATGGCTCATCAATTTCAATATCAATGTGAAGATTTGTTTTAGGACAAATAAGTATTAAATCAGGAAAATATGTTGTTCTACCATATTTGTTCATAGGTGCCATATCCATAAAAACCATATCCTTATACTTTTCCAACAAAAGTTCCAAAAAGCGCATTTCTTCCATGCCTCTACTTTGGGGTTCAATTAGTCTTCGCGATATGTTTTCTGGTTTTAGATACTCGAAATATGTATTTTTAATAATCTCTTTTTTCTTGCTGTTAAGGAGTTCGTTATATTCAAAACATTTCTTTTGATATTCTTGTTGATCCTTTATCTTATTTTCGTGATATTGAGTTAGTTCGTTTTCATACCTATAACATAAATCTTGATATTCATTTTCACTCCTTTCTTTTACTTTCTGTACATATTTATTCTCGAACTTAGGCCCTATTTCTTCGAAAAAAGACCCTTTTCCAACAATAGGGATTGCCGGTAGTAATATCAATAACCATAAAAGATAGTAATAAGAATGCAAAACAATTGCGCCAAAACAAAAAACAATAATGATTAATACCGAAAAACAACCCAATCGTAATTTGGTCTTCTTTTCAGTTACAAAATATTTCTTTTGGGGTTTTATGGGTTGTATAATAGTTTTTAATTCAGGCTTTATTATTTCGCTCTTTGCAATAATAATATGTTCTTCAATACCATCAATAATTGCTTCCATTATTTTATCTGGCAGCAATACAATTGGATATTCATCGGTATGATTGTTAAAAATTCTTACCATTAAAAACGTTATTAATTATTTTCTAAAAAATTATTATTTTATCCTTAAAGCTATTTAATACTTAAGCGCCTGTGGGTGTTCGTCTTTGAATCAACAAACATCTCAAAGTCAGGAACGCCCCCGCCTTGTCTCCCGCCCAACGGGATTGTTAAGCCCACACTTAGTTTCCGAAAAATGTGTCAACATTTCAAAACTATTTTTTCCATCCAAATAATTTTTTGCAGATGAATAGTAATAATCTTCGGGCACCACACAACCTGCCCTTACAGGATTATAATGAATGTATTCTAATTTTTGTTTAAACATTGATTCATTAAGCAATTTAATACCCAATGGCTCTCTTTTCCATATCTGGTATTCCCGATCATATTTATTTACCTTAAATGTATCAAATATATCCGGACTAAAAGATGAAGATAATAACTTTTGCTCGGCTATGTTGTTACTGTTACTGATAGCGAACTACAGCCGAAGTTACCAGGTTAAGTCTTATTTTCAGCAATACACTTCTTAGCCAACGTTTTTTTCTTCAAGTCTATGGTCAGATGTAAGGAGCAAAAACCGTTTATACTTTGTAGTCTTTATAAACGCTGAAAAATTTTCTTGATTTACATTCATGCCATCATCTATCCAGTTTGCTTTATCTTCTATTAATGCAGGATTCAATATTAATGCTCCTTCTTCTAAATCGTGAATTGCCAAAATAAAATGAGGAAGTATACATCCTTTAAAACTAACTTCTCTTTCATCAGAAAAAAAACTGTCGTTTAAAATTGGCAGTCTCAATTGAGCTACTTTTTCTTTGTAAATCCTTAGCTTATCTACATTAATATATAAATTGTAGTTTTGGGGAAGCCACAGAAAAATTATTAACTTACCAATTGTCTGGTTATGCAAAGCAACTTTTGGAGAAGATGTGGTAGAAACAAAATTCACCATCGTGTCACTATTGTTCGTATGCAATCCAAATAAATAGTAGTCGATTAAATTTTGATTCTTTGAAGTCGCTTTAATGAAAGCGGTTTTATTATTTTGATTTTTGAAATAGGTCAAATCTATTGGTGCAACTAATAATTTTCCGTACAAATCGAAAATCCAAGATGCAGTGTCATCGCTGGCTGAATGAATGTTTTTTATAGGGTGTGGTATTTCGTGATTTTTTTCAAGAAATTTTTTTGCTTTGTCACCAACTAAAAATAATCCATCATATAGGCTGTCATTTGAATTAAGTTTATCTATCAGGTTCGTCTTTAATTTTGATTTATTAATACCACGTAAAAGAAGTGTCAGATTTGTATTACTGTTACCTATGGAGTCATTAATTTTTGCTAAAGCATTGCTTATTTCAGTCTCAGTTCCAATTCTATCCTGACCAAATTTCTTTGCCATGTCTGAATTAATAATTTCCCCCAAAAGTTCATCAGGATTTTCAGAATTATACAAGTCGGTCGGTGTCGTCATAAAATGTTTGCTAACGTGTGTATGTCTACTAAAATACGCTACTTATTTTTTGAAAACAATTTCACTTATTGCCTGTCTCGACCTTTGCTGAAATACGCAGTTATCTAATAATAGCGCAAATACAACCCTGCTATCCTACAGTAACACTAAAATTAAAAAGTGCTGCTGTCCTGAGTTTGCAACTCAGGATATACAGACCTTAAATTAGAATAAGAATTCTATTTTTAAAAGCCCGCATTGCCTGCCATAATAATAATCCCAGCCCCGCTTTCCTAAGACAACGAATTTATGCTAATTGTGAGAAACATTTCAAGCGCAATCTGCTGGACTAAATTTTGTTTTGAAAAATTCTCAAATTGGGTTTATACTTTGCAACAAGTTCATCTACTTCTTCCGAAGTCATCCATTTACTTTTAATATATTCAGGGGCAGTATATTGCCCCTTCCTTTTTAATTCTAAAATTCGAATTGTACTTTTTGAAAAATCAAATACAACTTCTTTAATAACGCCACCCATTTTAATATAGTCCAGTATCTTTTGCACGGACGTATCTAACTTAATTAGAGGATCAAGCTTTAATCCGTTTTCAGATAAAATTTTTTTAGGATTTGGTATAGTGGGATTTGGAAGATTTTTAAAAGCGCTAATATCAACCTCAAAATCTTGAATGTATTTAATAAGCCGCTCTATATATGTGGGGACATATTGAAATATTGTTTTTAAAGAAAATCCCTTATTTGTTCCAAACGGCATTATGTACTCGATGCTGTGTTTCATAATATATTTTATACTAATAAAGGTAATAATCAATTTCCTTTCTATCGGGGTTTTCACAGTATAATCTTCCGGCTATAATATCTTTTCCGTGAAACCACTCAGCCTTGGTGTTCTTAATCCGCAAGCCCAAATCGCCCACTTGCGAGCGCCCCTGGTCTTTGACCAACGGCCAACCATTACACTGTCTCTAACCGCGTTCCATTGAAATTAATGCGTTTGATTAAAGTTTGGAATGAAGTTGCTTCATCACGGAGGCTTTATTTTCTTGTATGAAAGTACTGTATCAAAATTGACATTAATTAAAAACCGGTTGAACCTCCCATCAATTCATAATTAATGCAACACTCGCTACATGCACCGTATGTTCTGCTCCATCATCTATGAGAATTATCATTTGGCCAGACTGCTGCACACTATCAACCGTTACATGTATTTCTTCCCCCATATTGATTTGCATTACTTCAATATGATACATTGATCTCTTGTACAGGTAATGCACTTTATATGATTTCCATTCTTTAGGAACACAAGGGGTGATGCTGAGTTTATTTCCTTCCTGTTGCAGGCCAAGAAAAGATTCGGTGATTAAACGATACAACCAACTTGCCGAACCGGTGTACCAGGTCCATTCCGCCACGACCGGCGTGAGGAGTACGTGAATATACATCTGCAGCTAACACATAAGGTTCTACTTTGTAGGTGGCAATTTCTTCAGCAGTTTTACCATGATTAACCGGGTTGATCATATTTAATAATTCCCATACCCGGTTGTTATCACCCAATTTTGCAAACGCCATGATC
>DATCMY010000518.1:0-10737 GCA_036565505.1 Hanamia sp. | reverse complement strand
AATAGTGATCAGAATTTTATTCTTGAGTAGTTTTAATGAACTTTAGTTTAAAGTTTTTAATGGGCTTTAGCCTACACTCAAATGACTTTCAGTCAATGCCTTCAACCTATGGGTTTTTAACCCATAGTATTTTGAGTTTATCAAAAATTAAGCCTTTTGGCAAATTATTTTTATTCTCAGGATGTGCAAAAATCTCTTAACTCAATGCCCGCCTGCTTTAAAATTTTTTACAAATTCTTATCCACACACTGTTGATATTTTAGAATGTGTTTTGTGGGTTAGAAAAAATATTTTCGTTCTCCCGCTTTACAAAAAAAATAAGTAACAATAAATTAATATTAACCCAATGTCAATAAAAAATACACAATCTGTCTCCGGCCTGCAATTTCCCCGGCAATTTACAAAAGAAGGTGTAAATCCTTTCGATATGTTTGAATACGATTATCGCACATCGGTAATAAAAAATACCACAGGTGAAGTGGTTTTTCAAATGGATAATGTAGAAGTTCCCAAACAATGGAGCCAGATTGCTACGGACATTTTAGCACAAAAATATTTCCGCAAAGCGGGTGTTCCCCAGGCTGATGGAACCACCGGAAGAGAGACTTCTATAAAACAAGTGGCGCACCGTATGGCATATTGCTGGCGGGTATGGGGTGAGCGTAATAATTATTTTGCCTCAGCAGAAGATGCGCAAATCTTTTATGAAGAATTGGTTTATGGAATTTTAAATCAATCATGCGTACCTAATTCACCGCAATGGTTCAATACAGGTTTGCATGAAGTGTATGGTATTACCGGTAAACCTCAGGGGCATTATTTTGTAGATGCCAATGATGGTATTTTAAAGAAATCAACATCAGCTTATGAGCGTCCGCAACCTCATGCTTGTTTTATTTTAAGCGTTGAAGATGATTTGGTGAATGATGGTGGTATTATGGATTTATGGGTTAGGGAAGCAAGAATATTTAAATATGGAAGTGGAGTAGGAACCAACTTCAGCAGCATACGCGGTGAAGGAGAAAAATTAAGTGGTGGCGGTACTTCCAGTGGATTGATGAGTTTTTTGAAAATTGGCGACAGGGCCGCGGGCGCTATTAAAAGCGGAGGCACTACAAGGCGCGCTGCAAAAATGGTTTGCCTTGATCTTGACCATCCGGAAATTGAAACTTTTGTAAACTGGAAAGTTGAAGAAGAGAAAAAAGTCGCTGCCCTGATCGATGCAGGTTATCCAAGCGATTACGAGGGGGAAGCCTATAAAACTGTAAGCGGTCAAAATAGTAATAATTCTGTACGCATACCTAATGAATTTTTTCATGTCCTTGAGGCAGATGGTGATTGGGAATTGAAAGCGAGAGGTGACGGACACACGATGAAAAAAATAAAAGCCAAAAAATTATGGAACGATATTAATTATGCTGCATGGGCATGTGCCGATCCTGGTACACAATATAATACAACCATCAACGAATGGCATACCTGCCCGGAAGGTGGTCCTATCAGAGCGAGCAATCCATGCAGTGAATATATGTTCCTGGATAATACAGCTTGCAACCTGGCCTCAGTCAATCTTCGCAAATTTTTTAATGAAGATGATAATTCATTTGATGTTCCAGGATTTGAATACACCGTTCGTTTATGGACAACGGTGCTTGAAATTTCCGTGTTGATGGCACAGTTTCCAAGTAAAGAAGTAGCTCAACTTAGTTATGATTACAGGACTTTAGGTTTGGGTTTTGCCAACCTCGGCAGTATGCTTATGGTAAGCGGTATTGCTTACGATAGTGATAAAGCCCGCGGCATTACAGGCGCTATCACTGCAATCATGACGGGTATTGCTTATAAAACTTCTGCTGAACTTGCGGCGCATCTTGGCGCTTTCCGCAGGTATGAAGAAAATAAACAACACATGCTGCGTGTAATGCGAAACCACCGTGCTGCAGCATACGATGCCATGGATGCATATGAAGGCATTGAAATAAAACCACAAGGGATTAATGCAAAATATTGCCCTGATTATTTATTAAAAGCCGCTACCAAAGCGTGGGACGATGCAGTGATATTGGGAGAAAAACATGGTTACAGAAATGCACAAACCACAGTAATAGCACCAACCGGTACCATAGGGCTTGTAATGGATTGTGACACTACCGGGGTAGAACCAGATTTCGCTTTGGTGAAATTCAAAAAATTAAGTGGTGGTGGTTATTTTAAAATTATCAATCAAAGTGTACCGCAAGCTTTGCGCAATTTAAAATATGCAGAAAACGAAATTGAGGAAATTGTAAATTATGCCAAAGGGCACGCTACCCTCAAAGGATCTCCTCACATCAACATTGAGTCGCTTTTACAAAAAGGATTTACGGCCAATGATATTGAAAAGTTAGAAGCAGCCTTGCCTACAGCCTTTGAAATTGGTTTTGTATTTAATGCATTTAATCTTGGCGAAGCCTGTTTACAACGCCTGGGCTTTAAGGCAGAAGATTATAACAATTTTGAATGGAATTTCCTGGAAGCATTAGGTTTTACAGATGAACAAATTGAAGAAGCTAATATTTATATCTGCGGTACAATGACGGTAGAAGGCGCTCCTTATTTAAAAGAAGAACATTTATCGGTTTTTGATTGTGCCAATAAATGCGGCCATTTAGGTAAAAGATATATTCATCACAGTGGCCACATACGCATGATGGCGGCAGCGCAGCCATTCTTAAGCGGTGCTATTTCTAAAACCATTAATCTTCCCAATGAAGGAACTATTGAAGAGATTTCTGAAGCCTATCTCTTAAGCTGGCAGCTTGGATTAAAAGCGTGTGCGCTTTATCGTGATGGTTCTAAATTATCACAACCCTTGAGCAATAAAAGCGATAAGAAGAAGAAAAGCTCCGAAACTGAAGAAATAACAATTGAAAAACACGAAACGTCTCTTGTTGACATGAGCCTGTTAACGGTAGATGATCTGTTGGAAGAAGTGAACAAAAGGGTACAAAGCAGTGAAGACACTTCATTAAAGCGCCAGCTTGCGATGATTGTGGAACGCAGGACATTGCCTGCAAAAAGAAGAGGATTTACCCAAAAAGCAAAAATAAACGGGCAGGCTTTGTTTCTGAGAACAGGAGAATACAGTGATGGAACATTAGGGGAAATATTTATTGATATGGCAAAAGAAGGAGCTACTATGCGTAGCATGCTTAACTGTTTTGCTATTTCCATTTCCATCGGACTTCAATATGGTGTGCCATTAGAAGAGTTTGTAGAAAAATTTGTTTTCACCAGGTTTGAACCATCAGGAATGGTGGAACACCCAAATATTAAAACCACAACATCCATTATAGATTTCATGTTCCGTTCATTAGCGTATGAATACCTGGGGAGAAATGATTTGGTGCATGTATTAGATAAACCCGAAGTAGAAAATATGGGTAATGAAGCCTGGGATGAAAACACTCCGACTATTGGAGATCGCAAACCAGAATTAAGTGAAGTGCGTGTGGTAGGCTCATCCGGTACGAAGACACAAACTAAACCATACAGGGCGGAATATGCAAAAAAAACTGACCGTAGTTTAGATGCTGTAAATGCCGCCTCAAAAAATATGCAAAGTGATGCTCCGGCATGTAATACCTGCGGGCACATCACCATTCGCAGTGGTACCTGCTACAAATGTTTGAATTGCGGAAATAGTATGGGTTGCAGTTAAGAATTATCGCCAAGCTTTTTCAAAAGAAAAGGGGAAAGGAATTAAAAATAATGATTAATAACAAGCATGAAGAAGGCCGCCAGCAATGGTGGCTTTTTTTGTCATCAAAAAATCATTTAAATGATATTCTGGTCCATTCCCGAAAAAAAATTTGGCAAATTATATTTCCTGCTACAACTTTGCGCCAGTTCTTTGTGATTCACTTATCAAGAAAGGCAGAGGGAAATGGCCCGATGACGCCTTGGCAACCTAAAATGGTTTCAAAAACATTAAAAGGTGCTAACTCCATCCTGACAAAAGTTGGGATAGATAAGACAGACTCAAGTTTTTAATTAAAAATCTATTGGTTCTCCAATGAAATTATATTAACTCACCTGGTTCTGTCAGGTGAGTTTTTTTATGTTCCGAAATTCAGGATCATAAAAAAAACGCCTGAATAAAGCGTTCTATCCCGCTGCTTTTTTGATAATTGTTTTATGGTATAAGTGCTGTACTTCGTTAAGACAGGAACAGGCATGTAAATATCATTACCTTAAAAAAGCATAATTTATAAATAAATAAAAAATAAAATGGATACTCACAAGAAATTAGTTTTAGGAATTTTCGGCTTTGGTGTAGTAGGAGAGGGACTTTACAAAGTACTTAACCAAACACCATCATTAAATGCTACCATAAAAAAAGTATGTATAAAAAACAGTAATAAGAAAAGAAATGCACCTGCAGAATTATTTACAGCAGATAAAGATGTTTTGTTGAATGACCCTTCTATCAATATCATTGTTGAGTTGATAGATGATGCAGATGCGGCTTATGAAATAGTACATACTGCATTATTAAATGGAAAATCGGTGGTGAGCGCGAATAAAAAAATGATCGCGGAGCATTTGCCCAAACTGTTGGAATTGCAACAACAAACCGGTACGTCATTTCTTTATGAAGCGGCTTGTTGCGCATCTATACCGGTTATACGCAACCTGGAAGAATATTATGACAATGATCTGTTACATTCTATTAGCGCGGTGGTAAACGGGTCTACTAATTATATTCTTACAAAAATGTTTGAAGAAAATCTATCATTTAAAGATGCATTATTGCAGGCGCAACAATTGGGTTTTGCAGAAAGTAATCCCACACTGGATGTTGATGGATATGATGCGTTGAATAAATGGACATTTTTATTGACACATGCTTATGGCATTTTACCCAACAAGGATGATATCAGTTTTACCGGCATACAAAATATTACAGGTGAAGATGCTCAACAGGCTACAAGAAAAGAAAGTGTAATTAAATTGGTGGCCTATGCAAAAAAATTGAAAAATGGAAAAGTTGCTGCTTTTGTATTACCTCAATTTGTAAAGAAAAATGATCAGTTGGCATTTGTAAGGAACGAATACAATGGCGTAGTTATAGAAAGTTCATTTGCCGATAAACAATTTTTTTATGGAAAAGGAGCCGGTAGTTTGCCTACGGCTTCGGCAGTATTGAGCGATATATCAGCATTACGCTACGATTATAAATATGAATATAAAAAATTGTATCACCACAAGCCCAATCAACTTACTAAGGATTTTTATGTAAAAATTTACATTGGGTTTACGGATTGGAATCATATACACAAAGATGATTTTGAAAGCATTGAAGAATGGCATTCCAACGATCAGATCAATTACCTTGTGGGAATCATTCATTTCAAAAAACTACAGGAAAACGATTGGTGGAAAAAAAATAACGTATCGCTGATACTGACTGCCGACCCAATCATTGAATCATTGGAAATAGACAAATTAAAAAAAAGAAGCCTTGAACTTGCGGGTTTTTCCGGAGGTTATAGTTTGTCTTAATAAGAGTTTGTAACGTTTAATATAACAAAGTCCATCTGTAAAAGGATGGCTTTTGTCATTTTATAGGATTGCCTTCCTTAAAAATAAATCCACTCATTTTCCGTTTTTGATTGGGATAAAAAGCTAAGGAAAAAAAATTAACTTTATATCCTTTAAAAATCCCCCTATGAAAAAGTTCATACTTATTCTGATCTTATTTACCATTGCGCTTAAAGGTCTTGCTCAAAGTATTTCTGCACCCAACCTGCCTAAAGATGCAAAAGTAGAAGGAAGTGTAGTGGATATGACTACGAGGGAACCAAAGAATAATGAGCTGGTAATTTTCCGGAGCCATAAAAATAATAATGAATACCAGGCAATAAGTGATGAAAGCGGAAAGTTTTCTACCCGCCTTCCGGCAGGCGATCAGTACGATATTTTTATAATGGGTTTTAAAGATACTTTAAGCCAGAATGTGATGGATATTCCTGCACTTGGGCCTAATTCTTATTATAAAAATCCTTTTGTAGTTACTTTAGAATTTGATCCGCCCAAAACTTTTGTTTTAGAAAATGTAGAATTTGATTTCGGAAAAGCAACCTTACGGGCCCAATCCTACAAAACGCTCGATGACCTTGTAGATTATCTCAAAAGAAAACCTCACGAACGAATTGAAATTGGGGGGCATACTGATAATGTAGGCACCGATGCTAAAAATTTAACCCTCTCCATGGAGAGGGCAAAATCAATTGTATTTTATTTAATTGCCAAAGGCATAGATAACGAAAGGCTTTTAGCCAAAGGCTATGGTGCCGAAGAGCCTATTGAAGAAAATGATACTGAAGAAGGGAGGCAAAAGAACAGGCGAACAGAAGTAAAGATACTGGAGCAGGTACAGTGATCATTTTCGATATTTTATTTATTGAGTAGTGCCAAAAGCTACTGCCAGTATACATTATGGTATCCTGTTTTTTACAATCATTGTTATTATTTACATAGGATGAAATTGGATAAATAATGAAATGAAAGTATTATCAAATTTTAAAAACTCAGCGGTACATTCACTCTCACACTAAAATTTCTACCCATATTATATATTCCATTATGTCCTGTGAAATTACCCGGATAAGGTTCAAAATATTTTAGCCTGTTTAAATTTGATTGGTAGGCAACATTAAATAAATTATTTCCAAGTAGCGAAACAGTAAGCATCGGTTTCCCTTTTTTATTGAGAATATCCGTTCCAAATCCCGCATTAAATAATTGGTAACCCGGTGTAGGTGTTTCCGTATTATTTTGTAAATAAACTCTGTTTTGTGCTGCATATACTTCAAACTGAACTTTTACAAAAGCGTTTGCGAAAACACTTCCTGGTTTTTTGATGTTAGCTCTTAATTCGGAAATTGTATGCAGTGGTGGAATGAAAGGCAAATATTTCGCGCTGTCCGATATTTTCCCCTGCCCCGGCACGCCTTTATTGGTACCATAAACTACTGAAAGGGAATTTTCAAAATGTAGCCAGTCAAGCGGATGTGGATGAATATCTATACTTAATTCTCCTCCATACAAATTGGCTTTTGCTGCTACAAATTTAAAAGTTTCATTACCGGGAACAATTACAGAATCCTGCCCCGCTGTATTTAATAGTTTTTGATTGTAAATATAATTTTGAATATCATTATTAAAAACATCAGCGTTTATGGTTACGTGAGTTGAATTGTAGGTAACGCCAAAATCTTCCTGGAGATTGAATTCCGGTTTAAAATCAAGATTACCTATCTGGTACATATTGGTTCCAGGATGAACTCCATTAGCAGATATTTCAGAAATATTGGGCGATCTGTAACCTCGGCCTATATTGGCTTTTGCACTCCATTTATCATTAATACGATAAGACAAGCCAGCACTTCCGCTCATACCGGAGAATGTATGTTTGTAGGCAGAAAACGGATGTGCTGCACCTACAGTATCTGCACCATAAACAGCATGATCAAAACCGGTAACCGGATCTACTCCGGTATACAGGCCACTGTTACTAAAGTCCCTTACATCATACCTTATACCTCCCGCAAGTTCAAGGTTGCCCAATGATTTTTTTACATAAATGAATGGCCCTATATCAAATTGTTGATAAGAAGGAATGATGAACTCTGTTCCTTTGTCCACATTATTTTTCTGATACATTCCATTTATACCCGTAGTGACACTTAACCCTTTTGATTCATGAAAATAATATTTTGCATCGTAAGTGTAGGTATTCAATTTAAGGTAAAGGCCCGGAACAGCTACTTCCGGATGACTATATTCCCTGCGCAAACTTGACTGAAAAGCCAGGTCTACAGCCAATCTGCCCTCTCCTAATAAAAAACTATTGGTGCTGTAAATTCTGTAATGCTGTACATGTTGATGCAATGTGGAAATTTTATAAGTTGTTAGTTCTTCATCACTTACTATTGGCCTGAATGTATCAGCTTCTGTAATTTGTTTGGTAAATTTTCTTGAAGCGGAGTCGCGGCTTCCATCAGGAATTTCCTGTAGATCATCAAACATTGAAAGCCCAAGCCGGCTGTAGCCCCATGTTTTATTAATTCCTAAATTGGCAGATGCGTCTGTTTCCGCAAAGCCGGTATTATAAACTCTTCCATCATATTTGTCTTTATAATTAATAGCCATTTTATGTGAAAAAGTTCCACCCCAGGTATAATCATTAGTATGCCCCGCAATAGTTGCTGAATTTTCTATCAGCCGGTTATTAGTTTGATATTCATTTAAAATATTACCAATAATTTGTCCACGCGCAGGTGGATTTGCTGGAATTAGGTTGATAACACCGGCTATGGCATCTGATCCGTAAATAAGGCTGGCAGGGCCTTTTACTACTTCTACTTTTTGTACAGTATTCTGATCCACTTCTATTCCATGCTCATCTCCCCATTGTTGTCCTTCCTGCCTTACGCCATCATACAAAGTTAGGATCCTGCTAAAACCCAAACCCCGAATAAAAGGTTTTGAAACATTTGGCCCTGTAGTAACTGAACTGATGCCCGGCACTTTTGAAATAGCATCAATGATGTTGGTACTTAAATTTTGCTGGAGATATTGTTTGCCAATTGAAATGATCGGTATGGGATTTCTTTTAATAGAAGTAGCTTTTGAAGTACCCGTTATCACGATTTCGTTCTCTTCGGTTACTGAAATTTCCATTGAAAAGTTTTCAGTTTTATTTTCAGTGAAATCAATATTTTGAAGAATTGTTTTATACCCGATAAATTTTATTTCTACCAAATAGGTGCCCGGAGGAATATTATTGATATGATAATTTCCTGTGGCATCTGCTATGCTGCCTTTTCTCATATCCGGAATGTAAACCGAAGCGCCGGCAAGAGGGGCACCGGTTGTTGTGTTAACTTTTCCGGAAAGTGAAAATCTATCTGAATTTTTTTGGGCTGAAGAGGTAAGGCTTAAAAGGAGGCCCGTGAATATTATAAGAATAGGTTGAAAAAATTTCATTTTTGAATAATTTTTTAGAAATCAATTTTTTAAAAATTGATTTCTAAATGGTGGCTCAAATAATAAAAGAAATTGTTGAACTTTTAAAATTTAAAAAAAATAAAAACTGAGTACTGTGAATATATTAAGCAAGAACAGGAGGCCCTCTTAATTCAAAAAAGAATGTCTGGGAAAATGGAATGTGGGCAACTTTTGCAATATTATATTTTGCAAATAAGGGTAAAATAGTTTGTAATAAAATTGAATTGCCGGAAGTGTATGGCGCTATTACAACCAGGTTATCGCAATGACAATTGATGCCGGTTACGTTAAGTTGAGGCGCATTCGATTCCTTGAATGTTTTACTTATAAAATCAGTGTGATTGGCAAATAACGTATGCAGTACCTTAGTTGGCGTATTGCTTAACGCAAAAACAGCCAGCAAAAAAAAAGTAAAAAACTGTCTTATATAAAGATTTCTGTACAAAATTGAATTTTATAATTCAGCAAATTTAAAGTATTTAATTTTTTTAAATTTATGGTAATGTTATAAATTCTTTAATAAAACAAACACATTATTTAAAAATGGAATAGATTTTGCCTGTTAACTTCTGATAATTATTTTTTCATCTTTTAAATTTTATGTTATGCCAATTGTAAAAGTAATTGAAGTGATTGCATCATCTAATGTGAGTTTTGACGATGCCGTAAAAAACGCCGTAACTGAAGTAGCAAAAACAATCAAAAATATTGATTCAGTTTATGTGAAAGATTTTAAAGTGCATGTTAAGGATGATAAAATCTCGTCTTATGGAGTTATTTGCAAAGTTTCTTTTAGAGTAAGTGATAAATAAACTTACTTGTTATACCTGGAAATAAAAATAAAGTGGTGGCAGATACTGTGGTTGATGTTCCCCACTTATTCTTTGCGGGATAATTGAAAGAATTATATGAAAGGGAATTAATTTCCCTTTCATTTTTAACATACTTTTCCGTGAAGCTTTTACTTAAAAATCTTTTTGTTTATGGGTTGTTCGTAATTTGCAACTCTTTGGTTTATTAATTAAATTTATTATTTAAAAATGTTACAAACTGCCGAAGATATTCGTTTGCTAAATGAAAAAATAAATCATTCTGCAACTTTTATCGATAAAATTCATGCCGAAATAGGTAAAGTGATCATTGGCCAGAACCACATGGTTGAGCGCCTGCTTATCGGTTTATTGAGTAATGGCCATATTTTGCTGGAAGGTGTGCCGGGATTGGCTAAAACCCTTTCCATAAAATCATTGGCAAGTACTATCAATGCACAATTTAGCCGTATTCAGTTTACTCCTGATCTTTTACCTGCCGATGTAGTGGGAACGATGATTTACAACCAGCAAAAAAATGAATTTGTAGTGCGCAAAGGTCCAATATTTGCCAATTTTATTTTGGCAGATGAAATAAACAGGGCTCCCGCAAAAGTGCAAAGCGCCTTGCTGGAAGCCATGCAGGAAAGACAGGTGACCATTGGGAATAATTCTTACCTCCTTGAAGAACCCTTTTTAGTATTGGCTACTCAAAACCCGATTGAACAGGAAGGTACTTATCCTTTACCCGAAGCACAGGTTGACCGTTTTATGCTCAAAGTAATCATTGATTATCCTTCAAGAACCGAGGAACAATCTATTATCAGGCAAAATGTACTGGGTCTGGAACAGCCACGCATAAACGCCGTTGTAT
>DATCMY010000517.1:0-16407 GCA_036565505.1 Hanamia sp. | reverse complement strand
GCTGAATAAAGGCTATCCAAAGCAATACCCATAGCCACTGCTTCTCCATGTAGTATTTTAAAATCCGTTAATTGCTCCAGTTTATGTGCGCTCCAATGGCCAAAGTCCAATGGCCGTGAAGACCCCAGTTCAAAAGGATCGCCGGAAGCAATATGCTGCAAATGCAATTCTGCACAACGATGTATTAAGGCATTCATCATTTCCAAATCCCTATGCCCCAATTTTTCAGCATTTTTTTCAATCCAGTAAAAAAAATCCGCATCTTTAATTAGGGCTACTTTTATTGCCTCGGAAATACCAGAACGCCAATCTCTTTCAGATAAAGTCAATAAAAAAGCCTCATCATTAAAAACCGCAACCGGAGGAACAAAAGTTCCAACAAAATTTTTTTTTCCTTTGTAATTTATACCGTTTTTAACACCTACCCCGGAATCATTTTGGGATAACACGGTAGTAGGAATCCGTATATGTTTAACACCTCTGTGTGCTACAGCAGAAGCAAACCCGGCAAGATCCAAAACTGCGCCTCCGCCAATTGCCGCGACATAAGAATGCCGGTCAATACCATTCACATCAATCGCTTCAATAATTGCATCAAAAGATTTGGAATTATTTTTTGCTACCTCACCTCCTGGTATTATAAGAACATTCTCAATGAGGGAAACGGAATCATAAATTTCAAAATACGATTTAATTTGATTTATTAATCCCGGGTGTGTGTCTAAAACCCCATCATCAATAATAAATAAAATTTTATGAAGTATGCCTGGCTCAACACATTCATTCAAAAAATTATTAAAATCTTTATTGGAAGAATTAAAAATATGGCTGGTAAAATAAACCCTGTAATTAAAACTTACCTTAAAAGATTGTTCCAGATACTTCATAAATTAAAACTCTTAAAAATGATCAGATTCACTGCAATAATAGCTATGCTAGCAAATTATTCAGGTAACAGCAAAAAGTTTCGCCATCCATAAAGATAATGGCAATAAAAGGATGATTATGAATGCAAAAGTAACGGCATCAAAAGCTGCAGCCCATGCTGCATCCATAAGAATCAAGGCAATCACCCCCGCTTTTACAGCTTTCCCAATATTTTTTGGAGCGGGTGCCCGAATGGCTTTTATTAAAGCTGAAAAAACCATCCAGGCAAATGGTAATAAAAAAATAATTGTCCACCAAAGCTTCCCTTTGGTAAATGATAACAAAAGAATCCCCGCAATCACAATACAGTAAAGTAATGCAGCAAAATATAAAGCGCTTTTACTTCCGCCATGCACTTCCCCTCTGCTGATCATAGTAATAGCAGCTATATAAATAATCGGAACAACACCTAAGAACCACCATTCAGGAATGGATGATACAACAATGCTTATTCCTAATAAAAGATTAAGCCCACGGCATAATCCCATATTTAAAGGACCGGCAATTGTATTATGTTTTGACCATTTATTATAAATAAGGGCCGCAATAGCGATGAAAATTGCCAATAATCCGGAGGTACTGCTTATTATCAATGCAGTTATAATACCTGTTAATAACAAAATAATTCCAAGCGTGGTTGATTCCCCAATGGTTACAATTCCTTTTGGGATAGGTCTTTCAGGTCTTTCCAATTTATCCAGGCTTGCATCAAACACATCATTGAAAACTACACCGCCTCCATACAATCCGGAAGTGGAAATGCATAAAAGAAGGATTTGAGAAATATTATGTTGAGAGAAATCAGGAGCCACTAAAAATCCTGACATAGCCATACCGGCAAGCACGTCTGCGATAGAGGTCAAAATATTGGCGGGACGCATTAGTTGAAGAAAACCTTTTGTTTTTTTCAATTCCGAAAAAATTAACTAATGATAAGAGATGATTTATTTACACGTGGCGCTTGTCCGCCGCGAAGAACAGTATTCCCCTGGAATTTTTCAGATTGATCAATAGATTGCACCGCATAAAAATCTGATTCCTGAATTTGTCCACTCTGTCCAAAGGCGGTGATGGCATTGCGGTAGCATACTAATTCAATATCCTTCATATCAATACCACGCATTTTCATCAAAGCAGCTGTTTTAGGAACCGCCATCGGATCACTTATTCCCCAGTCTGCTGCTGAATTGATCATGATACGTTCACTTCCGAATTGTTTCACAATCTCTACCATACGTTCGTTGCCCATTTTGGTAAAAGGATAGATAGTAAATGCGGCCCAGAATCCGCGATCAAGTACCTCCTTCATGGTTTCTTCATTATTATGATCTACAATTACGGAATAAGGATCCAGTCCGTGCTCAATGGCTATATCCATACTGCGTTGGGTTCCTTTCTTCTTATCACGGTGGGGGGTATGAATTTGCACCGGCAAACCTGCTTCTTTTGCGAGTTCCAGTTGCAACCGGTAATATTTTTCTTCAGCGGGTGTTTGATCATCAAAGCCAATTTCACCAACCCCTACTACCCCTTCTTTATATATGAATAATGGAAGAATTTCCATTACCTGTTCGGCCAGTTTTTCATTATTGGCTTCCCGCGAATTTAAACCTATGGTACAATAATGCTTAATCCCAAACTGCGAAGCGCGGAATCTTTCCCACCCTACCAAGCTACTATAATAATCTCTAAAACTATCCAGCCCGGTACGCGGCTGACCGAGCCAGAAAGCCGGTTCAATAACTGCTACGATTCCCGCATCGGCCATTGCCTGGTAATCATCCGTAGTTCTTGAAACCATGTGGATATGCGGATCAAAAAAGCGCATTCCTTTTATTATCTCCAGATCGGGTGATACCAGATTTTTTGTTTCCAATGTGGCACGATCCTCATTACTATAACACATAATATAAATGATTTTATAATTTTTAAACCAGGATTATTTGTTTGCAATGATTTCCCAGGTCAATGTTTTTTGTTCAATAGCTCTTTTAAATTGTGGATATTGATCTAATAATAAAACTGCTTTTTCAAAAGAACTATCGCGGCATGTGAGCGCTGCTGCCTGCTGTTCTGTTTCATTATGATTCTGAAATAATTGCTCTATCATATAAAGATGCGAATCATCCATAAATTTTCCCACCAACCGCCATATTTGTGGATTCACTATTCGGCCTGCAGCCCACCTTTCTTCCACATAATCAAAAAGTATATTAGCCAGGTTTTGATTGGTTCTTTCATCCAGGCCAATTATGTTATTTACATTTTTATCGGTGAAAAAAGCTCTCATGACCAATTGGTTCCATGCCGCTTCATTAAGGTAAGCGGCAGGATAAGGGTTGTAATACATAATGGCTTCCAGCACTGTGCCGATATTACTCCGGATACCTTCAGCGCACCGTAAAATCCATGCTTCCGGATAAGCCAGTACAGGAAGAGCAGAATAAAGCGCTACCAGTTCATTCATCTCTGCCTGGGGAAACAAATTTTCAATCCGGGCAATATAATGATCTTTATCTGTAGTTTCCAAATTCATAAGCAACCACACACGGCTTACCTTGTCAATGGTCCAGTGCTGAACTGTGAATCCCGGTATAAGTATGTTGATATTTTTTATGTCAGCATCTTCTGCCGCCACCTCTTTTTTCCCTGTCTTACGGGGAATGGAAGTAAAGGTAAGATTGAATTGGTAATTATTGTCTTTATTGGCGGATTGAGTTGCTTTATCCAAAAGCCAGATGTACGTTTCCTGACTTACATTTCTTTCAATAATAAGGGCAAGTAATTTTCTAACTGAGGTAAAGTTTTGTTCGTCCATGGTATGCTGCTTTCATCTATTTAAGGTGCTACAAAATAATTTATTGCCAAAGCGGCGCTGATAATTAGCAGTCCGAAGAACTCTCTTGTCTGCTCAATGTAAGGTTTAGTAGTCTGCATGCTTTGCACCAGGCTTTCCCTGTTATATTTTATGACCCAGTCGCGAACCCCATCTTTTGTAAAAAACAATTTAATAGCATATACCAGATAAAAAGCAATAGCCAGGAGATACAGCATTGGAAAATATATTTTAAACACGGCCAGCACGCAAAAGACAGATGCCACCAAATAAATACTTACCCACAACCAGGCATCTATATCATTGAGGTTTACATAAGCAAAAGCGGCGAAAGCGAGGCAAAAGAATGCATTAAGAATTATTAGTAACATAAAATTATTTTAAAAAGCATTCTGTAAGTAACTTATAAACATTTGGTGGTTTTATACTTTCAATAAGCGCTGTAAAATTTGAATCAGGGATTAATATTCCTTCCTATCGCAGATTCAAGAGATTTATAAACCTTTTATTCGAAGATTTATCTAATATGTTCTTCCATTGCTTAAATATTGATAACCCTTCAATTTTTTTCGGTCCGATTTTTTCAATGAATAAAAATAGCAAAATACTTCCTGACATTTCAATCTAACAATTATACAGGTCAAACTATAAAAACTAACTCTCATAACCATACTTATTACCTATTCGAATTTTATATTATGTCGAAACCACTTTCGTTAAGGAAATATCTCTTACCTTTTTCTTATTTGACCTCTGATAAATATAGAGAAAAAGAAATGCAAAAATAAGGATTAATGGGATAATATTCGTTGACATAAGCACCTGTGGGCCAGCGGATAATTGCGCCTGTGAATAAGCTGCCGCTTCAGTGCTGCCAGGCGCCGCAGAACGGTAGGTATCTATATTAGCCCCGGAGGGTAAGGCGGCGGCAATCAAATTATCGTAATAACCGCCCATAAAAAACATATAAATAGATACAGCAAACATGCCCGCTCCCCCCAGTAAATTAATTCCAAGAGCGCCCGATTTAGGAATGTTTTCTGATACAAAACCAAGCATGGTGGGCCAAAAATAAGCTACCCCAATCCCAAAAATAATAGCGCCCGCAAACAGGGCACCTCCGGTTAACGTACCTAATAAATAGATACCAAGCGTAGATAGGATGGCCGAAAATAATAGTAACCCCGATGGAGATATCCGGTGCACTACCGGGCCGGCCACACTGCGCGCTAATGCCTGTACTGCCGCTACGAGAGCTAATACTAATATTGCGCTTTTAGTAACATTCTGGAGTAATACCCCTACCCACTGATTGGTAAAAAGTTCTGTAATAGCTGTACCCAACATACAGATAAACAAAAAAAGGTACAGGGGCTTTAATACCGCTTTATACATTTCTTTGGTGGAGACGCCTGTTGATACCCTTTCGGTAACCGGAAAATCAAGTTTGAAAAACAGATAGCCATAGACGATAGTTGGTAACAGCATGGTAGCCATTTGCCACTGCCATCCCAGATTCACCTTAGCAAAGCCAAATGAAATAAGGGTTCCTATAACTATACCCCCCGGAAACCAAAAATGAAAATGATTTAATTTAGTCGTTTTGTTGTTGGGATAAATACTTGTTACTAATGGATTACAGGCTGCTTCTACGGTACCATTGGCTATCCCTATAAACAAGGTAGATATGTACAAACTTAAAAATCCCGTAGAAAAAATAGTAAAGACAATTCCTATCAGATGAAGGATAAAAGCCAGCAATAGCAAGCGTTTCATACCCACAATATCTACTATCATTCCGCCGATAATAATGGCTAAAGGGAAACCCCAAAAAGCAGTGCCTGCTATCAAACCCATTTGCTTTGCGTCCAGATGAAATTGCACCATCAGGTTGTTCATGATCCCCGCACGTATGCCAAATGATAAAGAAGTAACTAATAATGCAAGACAACTTGCTACAAATAATTTGTTTTTGTGAATTGTTTTTTCCATAACTACTTAATTAAGATTATTGAAAATGAAATATGATTATTGAAAATGAAATATTTGCAATTATAAAAATAAAAAAATGGTATCTGATTTTTAAGTCAAACAACTAGTTTTATTTACTATCAAGCATCACGGCTCTTATATTCAGAAAGCGAAGGTATATCCAATAAAATGAAAGTATACCTAAATCGCATTTCCTGTATTAAAAAAGCATTCAAAAATAATTATATAAAACTATTTAATTTCCTTAATCATAAGGTTTTTAAAAGCGACCCTCATAATATGACCTGCGTGCATTTGCAGCCCGATAAGTCCGGACGCTTTTCGATTGGCGGTATCATTATCTGTTATATCACACATCAACACGCCATTGATATAGTGCTGCAAATGATTACCCTTAGACACAATACGAAAAGTATTCCATCCATCCTTTATCAATGATTTTAAAGAATCTGCGCTTCCTAAAGAATCCGTTACTATGGAAGCCGACCATACATTGTTTTTAGCAAGTACCTGTATAGGTTCTGTTACCGGTGGAAGCGTTACTTTCTGTCCGCGAAAGGCTACGATATCCCTTGCCCGTTCCTCATAGTTTTGACCCGTGTAAGTATTGGCTCCATCAATATCAAATTGATATCCTCTTAAACCATAAGGAATGCCTTGCACTTCTTCGCTGCGATATTGAATACCACTGTTTCCTTTGGGCGAGATTTCATACTCCCCTGTGATTTCAAAATCAGAAGGCGTTCCGCTGCTCCAAATCAGGAAAGTATTTGCTTTCAGTGGTGTGGACTCAGCGGTGATCTCGCCTATGATGGCGCCATCTTCGACATACCAAACGGCGGTGTCCCCTTCCCAACCTTTAAGAGTCGATCCATCAAACATGGATATAAAACCCGACGAATCCTGTGTGGTTTCGTTTTGCGCATCTTGATTAGCGACTGAAGAATGGCAACTGCTAAAGATCAGGCAGCCGGAAAGCATTGCTAAAGAAGACACGCCCCTGAATGATTTTAAATGTGTGTACATAATGGTAATTGATGAGTTAAACAATTTTTAAAGTAATTTTTATCAGAAAGAAAATTTTCATTTTATCTATAATCAGCATATTCTTCAAGCCTGGCAAGTATTTTTTTACATGGCGCTTGTATCTTTCCATCTTCCAGCAGCCGCTGATTCAAGAACTGCTTCGCATACCTGTTGGGTTTCGAAAGCTTCCTTAAAGGTTGGTGAACAAGCCTCCCCTGATTCAAGGCTTTTGAGAAAATCGGCCGCCTGATGAATAAAACTATGCTCATACCCAATTGAAAGGCCGGGTACCCACCATTTGTTCATATATGGATGATCGCTATCAGTAACGTGAATAGAACGCCAGCCACGCACTTTAGATTCATCTGCATGATCAAAATATTCCAGCCGGTTCAGATCATGCAAATCCCAGCGAATTGAGGCATGCTCACCATTAATTTCAAATGTATATAAGGCCTTATGTCCACGCGCATACCTGGTAGATTCAAAAAGCCCCAGCGAACCGTTCTTAAAATGACAGTGAAAAATACAGGCATCATCAATACTTACCTTTTGCACTTTGCCTGTTAGTTGATGAACACGTTCTTTGATAAACGTTTCTGTAACAGCAGAAACATCTTTAATACTTCCATTTAACCAAATGGCCGTATCAATACAATGGGCCAGTAAATCACCTGTTACACCAGAACCCGCTACATCGGCATCCATGCGCCATAAAGCTTCTCCTCCCTGAGGCAGATCAGCGCTCATGGTCCAGTCTTGCAGGAAATTGGCACGATAATGAAATATCTTTCCCAATTTGCCTGAGTCTATAATCTGTTTAGCCAACGTTACAGCAGGAATACGGCGATAATTGTACCACACGGTGTTTTTAACACCTGCCTTTTCAACTGCATCTACCATTTGCTGCGCTTCAGCCAGGTTGCGGGCTAATGGTTTTTCACTCAACACCATCTTACCAGCCTGTGCTGCCGCAACCGCTATTTCAACATGCATATTGTTGGGAGTACAAATATCTACCGCATCAATATCATCCCGGGCAATCAACTTCTTCCAATCCGTTTCAAAAGATTCATATCCCCATTGATCCGCGAATGCACTTACTTTATCTTTGCTACGCGAACAAACTGCTTTTAATACTGGTCGATATTCCAGTTCGGGGAAAAAGTTGGGGACACGATTATAACCATTGGAATGTGTCCTCCCCATAAATCCACAACCGATTAATCCAATTCTTAGTTCTTTCTTTTTTGCCATTATAACAGGTTAAATACATTGAAGAATAATATTGCTATCATTTACTAATTTAATTCTTTAAGCCTGAAGTTGCGATACTCTACTTTCATTGGAGGTCCTACATGTACCTGAACACCTAATAATCCCCTAAATTTTCTATTAGCCCTATCATTATCCGTTACATCACTCATTAATACTCCATTAATATAGTGCTGCATGCGATTACCCTTCACAATCAAGTGACACTCATTCCAACTTTCATTTATATGCTCCCTTAATGAATCCAGGTTACCTAACGACCCGGTTAAAACAGATGCAGTCCAGACATTATTTTTTATAAGAGACTGTATTGACCCCATTACGTTTGGTAACATTACTTTTTGTCCACGATATGCCACGATGCATCGCCCGCGTTCTTCATAATTTTGCCCGGTATATTGATTTTTACCATCTATATCAGCCTGGCACCCTTTTAATGCATAAGGAATATCTTTAACCTCTTCGCTACGATAATTAATTCCGCTATTTCCGTCTTTAGAAATTCTGTATTCTACTTTTAGTTCAAAATTTCCCGTCATGCCTCCCCGCCATATAAGAAATGTATTTCGTTTCAGCAGTGTATTTGGAGTAACCACTCCCACTATCTCGCCATTTTCTACACTCCAATATGTAGAATCGCCATCCCATCCATCAAGGGTCTTACCATCAAATATTCGGACAAACCCATTTTTATCACGCAGGGTTGCCTGAGGGGCTCTAAAACTGCCTAGTATTAAAAAAATGAATAATCCACCTAAGAAGCATATACGCATCAATAACTTAGAATAATTATGCATACTTGCAAGTATTTTATTTTTGTACACAAATTTTAACTTCATAATTTCTTAAAAATACTCCTCATCCAATTATTCTGCTTCATACCAGCCATGTAACTGACGAACTTTTATCATGGTGGACAGTATCTCATTCCATGTTTGTTGCTGTGTCATTACTTCGTTTGGAAACATGCATCCGTCCCAGCATATATGCTTGAAAGCTTTGGTGAGTTTTCCATTTTCATCGCGCAACCAGTAACCGGCATCATTGGGAATGTCTAATCTTCCATTAGGATCTGTAGCCAGACAATGGCGGCCCGTTTTATCATGTGAACCGGTTCCATGTACCGTACCGTCATTCTGTGCAACATGGAAATCAATGGTCCAGGGACGCAGTGCACTGGTAAGTGTCTTCAGCCCTTCTTCAAAAATAGCGCGATCCTTCCATTCAAAATCGGCTGGCAGTATCCTGTCTTCTGGACTATTGTAGCCCAAGAGATATAACAGCGTATGTGCCATGTCTGCCTGAAAACCAATATTAGGACGATTGACTGCTTCCAGGGTATCAATCATTGCTTTCCAACTGTGCATACCTCCCCAACAGATTTCACCTTCCGCCGCCAGTTTTTCACCATAATCATCAGCTACATCGCAAGCCTCACGAAAGGTCTGGGCAATCAGTTTTGTATTATTAACAGGGTCAGCCGCCCAGTTTTGAGGGCTACTTGCCGAATCAATGCGGACAACACCGCCATGACGGATACCCAGTTCCTTCAATTTTTTCGCAATATGACAGGATTTGCGTACCATTTCCACAAAACGTTTTCTTTCTTCCTGGCTTCCCATCGCAGAACCACCATTCGGTGGCCATATCGGTGCTACCAGACTGCCGATTTCAAGGCCGAAAGAAGCCACTTTATCCACCAGTTTCTTTATACCATCGTCATCAGAGTTCTCTACGTCGAAATGCGGATTAAAAAGGCCGATGTCAATTCCGTCAAATTTCACACCGCCTACTTTGGCAGCGGAGGTCATTTCCAGCATGGTATCAAAAGAAATGACCGGTTCAGAATCCTGCCCTTTTCCCACGATGCCCGGCCAGGTTGCATTGTGAAGTTTGGGATAATTATTTTCTTGCATATCGTAAAAAATTTAAGATTAGTAGCGGGTATTATAATTTCAGGTCAGGGTTTTCCGGACCAAAATGTTTCAACATTACAATAGGATCTGTGGAAGATTTATTCATAATCTTTACGCCTTCCTTCGCGGCTGATTCACTTACAAAATATTCATCATGGGTTAATTGTCCGTACCGGATAAGCGCTGGTGTTTCAATATCCCACACTCCCATGGTGCCATGGCCCTGCATCATAATCATCCCATACGCAGCACTGTCTTTGATCGTTACACTGGCTCCGGGCTGTATTGTTAATTCTTTGGCGCTGAAAGCATGCGAGCGATAACAAATCCAGTTTTCAGAATATCCTTCGGCTTGCATTTCCGCTACCGGTTTCACAGGTACTGGATTCATAAACCGGGTTTCCAATATATTCGGATTCACATTCAACTCCCAGTCTATTACATCCATCAAAGAATCAAAATCACCTTT
This sequence comes from Hanamia sp., assembly GCA_036565505.1. Taxonomy (GTDB): domain Bacteria; phylum Bacteroidota; class Bacteroidia; order Chitinophagales; family Chitinophagaceae; genus Ginsengibacter. The sequence continues at coordinate 5,966 of DATCMY010000517.1, read as the reverse complement.
CTTATCCTCAGGCGTACCGTTCCACAATAACTCTTCGGGAATAATGGCTTCATTTACCAACGACTGATACATAGCAAATACATCGGAGGCTTTCTGAGGTTCATAAGTACACATACTACCGGGGGCATGCAGCATGCCAGGCGGAACATCCCAACCAGTGCCTGGTTCCAGGCGAAAAGCTTGTGAAAAATTGGTAATCTTGTTATCACCTTTTGTAAAATTTACTAAGCATTCACGAATTTGTTCTTTAGTAGTCCCGGGTGCAATTCCAAAAAATGTATAAGGAAAATCACCTCCGTGGTTATTTAATTGTGGCGGGAAATAATAGGCTTCTGGTTTCCCCTTTTGGCCAACTAACGCCGCCTTTTCATCGTTGTGATGTATATGGTGTGGAAGTGGCCCCATATTATCAAAAAACTTGGAATACATCGGCCAGCTTTCATATTCATCCCAAATACGTTTTCCTATCAGGTTCCCTTTTAATTCATCCACCGCATCTTTTAATAAGATAAGATCTTCCTTATCACCGTTTTGAAATACAATAAAACTCAACCCTTCAAATTTACCGGTTAATGGACCATTTTTTGCCGGCGTGGTGGAAGAAAACCATCGCTCGTCAATACCACCGCGCTCTCCGCCAAGTACATAATAATCATCTGGATGTAATTTTATGCGTCGCCCCGGCACGCAAAATGACCGCGGCACCCAATTGGGAGCTAACCTTAAAATTCCTTTTCCCTGTTCCAGGGCTTGAGCCGCTAAATTTGTTTTTTCCATAATTTTATTAAATTTTTATTCTTAATTTCCTTATTCAGTTCTTTTTAAAAATTCTTTAATACTGGTTGCGTCATCTAAAATTTCAATTTCAAGATGATAGGTTCTCTTTTCTCCCGGAGCCAAATTAATTAATGTTTTTTGCTCCCTGACTTTTGATTGTCCTATCGGTGGATGAGTACCAGGTTCAAGCCCTGTTACATATTCTCCATCGCCCCAATGTTGCCAGTTAGTGAGCCAGGGCAATTGATCCTTCCTGAACCTCATGATCATTGCAAACCCCAGCAGGGAATTATGCAAGCCACATTCACAAAGGCCGGCACCATCAGGTTTAATATTAATAAAAGCCACTTCTTCACCATTTCCATTGTGCGCTTTTATGGGTGCTGGGCATTTACGGAAGTTATTATCCTCCCTGAATATTTTATCAGATTTTTTTTCTCCGGGAGATTCCCAATCTCCGTTCCATATAATATCCGTTCCTTCATCTACCAGGGGCCAGCCAAAATTGCAATGATAAAGCAACATGTGAGGAGCTATTGTGTTTCCCTTGTTGATCACTTCATCTTGAATCCTGATGACGGCCTGGCCAAGCGTCCCCGATATGGTGCGTTTTAATTCGAGGCAAGGGCCAAATATCTGAGTTTGTTTCATTATTCCGGTAATGCTCATTTCCATTTTGCCCAACAAAGGATCCGGCTGTATAATTGATTCAATCTCTGCGGGGATATTGCTTATGGGGCCATGTAGACCCCTTTCTCCGTATTCATCTGTTTCCGGCCCTCCCACATGCGTCAATCCGCAGGTTACCAGCAGCCCACCTCCAAATGTTTTTAACCAATCCAGCCCCTTTTTAGAAAATGGTTTCGGCGGGCTAACTCCTAAATCACTCAACCAGGTCAAACTATGCTGGTTATAAAACGCATCCGCAATATCCATTGCCCGGTCAATAACCACTTTGTACCTCAAGCCGGTACCCGTATTGATCCATGCAATACGGGTACCCCTTCCTACGCCATTATCGAGAATGGATGTTTCTATCCCTCCTAATTGTGCAGTATGGTTAATTTTATGCTTCCAGGTTTGATCTTTCAAATTTAAATCCTCCTATAATATTATAGTTTATCCGCTGATTTTAATTAGGGAGAAACTTATTTAGTATTTGCTTTGAAAACCTTATTGTCTTTATCACCTCCCGACATCAGATAGCCCATCAGGTCTTTAAGTTCTTCGGGATTTAACCTATTGATCATCCCGGGAAGCATTATAGAAACGTCTGAAAGCTTAGTAGAAGCAACATCTTTCTTTAAAATTTCCCTGAGCATCTGTGGAGCAAACGGATTTTGAGAAACGTAATACTTATCATTATCTTCCTTGATGAGCCTTCCCATTACTGTGCTGCCATTTTTTAAATAAAAATTCGTGGCCGCATATTGATCCGATATTGCTTTACTGGGTTCAATTATTGATTCAAGTATATCCTTGTCAGAAAACCGGGTTCCAAGTTGAGTTAGATCCGGGCCTACAGACCCACCTTCACCCCTCATGCTATGGCAAGAACTACAGTTAGAAGCGGTAAACATCGCTTTACCTTGTTCGAAATCCCTGCCTGATAAATTTTGCACTACAGGAAGCGCATCTTCCATAGTCCAGTTTCTTCCAGGCCCTTTTGGCCTAACTATATTATCATTTGCCAAATGAATTCCTGAACCATTAAGTAAAGCTTTGCCGGAAATACTATCATAGTGTGCCAATTCTTCTTTAGGAGCATTGGCTAAGGCCATCTTTCTGGCCGAATTAATATATCCAATATAGCTATTACCCCCTTTACGCTCAAGAAAATTATAAAAATATTTAAAATATTTTTCTCTCATTTCTGGTGTCCAGCCAATCTTATCCGAACTCAATACAGTCGCGAGATATATCTGTTGCGCAGGTGGCTGATGCGCCAGCATATTAGCCACATCCAACCCATATTGCTGGTTCCGGAGGATAAGGTCTGAAGATTGAGTAGCTGTTTTTTGGTATGAAGTATCATCTTTTGAAATATCCATTAAAGCAAGCGTTTTACCTGCTGCCTGCGGGTCTCCTATGAAGATAAGAATTTTACTAAGCGACCGGTTTAATTCATTGGCAGCAGCAGGATACTTAGGTTCCAGGTAGGATATTAACCGGATATTTTGAATAGCATCCGGCTTTCCCATCCGGAAAAGGGTTAATTCAATCGCCCGTAAAATATCTATTTGCTGAGGTTCAGCTAATCCTTCATAATTAACAGCCATTAATGCGTTTAAAATCCTGGTTTTTACATCTTTATTACCATTTCGCGCCAAAGCTATCATTGCCTGTGTTAAGATAATGGGGTCTTTTTCGGCTAAAGCTTTATCCTGCCATTGGCTTACCGGCTGGTGTTCTACTGCAATACGGGCCGCATACCTAATGAACCGGTCAGTGTCTTTTAAATAAGGCCATGCGATTGTAACGGCTGTCGGATCTGGGTTTTCCTGAAAACCCTCAAGTTGCTTTCTGATCTTCCGTGCCTGTATTACTTCATTTGACTCATTGAGTGGTGGCAATGGATCATTCTTCAGGGTATTATTTCCATAATAAATACGGTAAAGGTCCGACTCAATTTTGCGACCACCGGTAAGAAAATACATAGCACCATCCGGGCCTATGGCCCCATCTGTTAAAGGTAAAGGCGAACCGGAAATAAATTCTTCAGCTTTCGCAGTATAGGATGATCCTTGAGGGATCAGATCAAAATGATAAATAATTCCATAGCTCCAATCAAATGTGAACAAGCCCCTGCGATATTTTTCCGGAAAACGAGCATTGTTACCACTCATAACGTTGGTAGGAGATCCTTGCCCCACATTGATTATTGCTGGTAAATTATCAGGGTAGGCAGGTGACCATTTCTCATCATTTTCCCGGTACCCATAATCGCTCCCGCCGGTAACGTGATTTACCCGGATTGGCCTGTACCAAGGTAGGCCCATATCCCATTCCATATCCGAATCAAAAGTAAAAAGTTCCCCATCTTCGTTAAATGCCATGTCAAAAGGATTTCTATACCCCGCACTGATCAACTCCCATTTTGATCCAATTGAATCCGTCTTTGCAATCCAACCCCCTGGGGGTGGCTGGCGGTTACCAAATCCATTAGGATCTAAAATTAATGGCAATAAATTATCCACTTGCCAAGTATCAGGTAACCGATAATTATCCATTTGTGGTAAATCAGTAAAATTTCCCGCAATAACATAAAGGGATTTTTTATCAGGCGACAATACCACATTATGTGGCCCATGCTCCCCCTGTCCTTTAAAACTTTTCAGTAAAGTAATTTTATCGTATTGATCGTCATTGTTGGTATCCTGAAGGCAGTATAGACCGCTCCTTCTTTCCAGAGATGTATCACCTTCATCGTTAACCACAACATAAAGACTATGAAATGCATACAATAAGCCATGAGCATAGCCTATCTTCATCTTAGAGGTATCACCGGGAATATCAATCGGAAGCTTTTCCACCTTTACTTTTAATTTGGTTGTATCGAATCCAACAGGCGGAATTGTTATGCGATATAAACCTCCGAACTGATTAGATGCAATCATCCTTCCTTTATCGTCAAAAGTCATCGCAACCCATGAACCCTGGTCATTCTCTCCGGGGCTATACAAATGTTCCGCGTGAAATCCATCCGGCAACTTAAGTTTCGCAATTTTAGGATCTATATTCTTATTGCCTGACCCTGACTGGCTACAGGAAGTTCCTAAAATAATAAGAACCAAAAATACCATCAGTAATTTTACCGTTTTATTCTTGTAAATGTTCATGTAATAATATTTATTTTAAAGGTTATACAATATAAAGGCTAAACTAAATTTTACCTATTTCAATTCCCTGTACTTTTTATCAAATAATTCGAACCTACAATTTTTTTTCAACTATGTATCTAAACAGTTCGTTTCCTGCCTTATCGCTCGAAAATGAATGATTCACTATAAACGAATTTTTTGAGAAGCCATAATGTAAATTATGGTCCCTCATTATAAAATACATATAGCCCGTCTTTCCCTGCTACAATGATATCCTTCCTTCCCGTATTATGTAAGTCTGCAATAGAAAAAAAGAGTCCCGCTCCTTTCCCCACTCCCAAGGGACCATAACTGATTACGTTTTTAGTAAATGATTCACCGTTCCATTTAAAATAGTAAAGCCCAAGTAAATCATTACTTCCGGGATCACCTCCATTATGCGCCCTGTAACGTTTTCCTGTAATTAGTTCCATCTTTCCATCGTTATCTATATCCGCCCATTCCATGGTATGATATTGTGAATTAAAGGGGTCAATGGGATGTTTTGCCCAATTTCTTTTCCCTGATTGATCCATCGTTTGTTCATACCAATCAAGACCATAATCATGTGCCTGCCCCACAATAAGGTCCATTTTCCCATCACCGTTCACATCTTCTACCAGTATAGGTACACTGGCAGTTCCAAGATTGAACTCTTTATGAAGCACCCATTTTCCTTTTAAAGGATCCGCAGGGGCTTCCAGCCAGCCATCACTTACCACAAAATCACCACGTCCATCACCATTGATATCGCCAAAGCCTAATCCATGTTCCTGGGCAGAGGCAACAACTACTTTCAAAAACTTCCCGGTTGGTTTCCCCTGTGCGTCCTTTTGCAGCTTAAAATATTTTAAGGGTAAGCCTGGGTTGTTAGGTACAATTTCAATTGCTCCATCATGATCCACATCCCAGGCCCTGATGCTTTCCACATTTCCGGTAGTATCAATGATGTGTTTTTTCCATACTTCATTGTTTCCGGGATTTTCCCACCACCAGATGCTCTTACTAAACCAATCACCGCTTATAAAATCCATTTTTCCATCACCATTTACATCAATTGGAATGGTAGCAAAATCATCCCAGTATTCTCCCGTTGGCCCGGTACGTTCAACGTGGCCGATAAAATGTTTTGTAATAAATTCCGGGCCTTCATACCAAAACGCACCCGAAACAATATCCGGCTTACCATCGTTATTGACATCAAAAACATTAACAGATTCAAAGCTTTCAGCAGCTATCATCTGCTTATGAAATCTTAGCTGGGAAAATCCCGGAAAAGAAAGCAATGAAATAAAACAAAGCCCGGGAAAAATTAAAATATATCTATTC
>DATCMY010000516.1:0-11531 GCA_036565505.1 Hanamia sp. | reverse complement strand
CCCCCTAAATTTCGGGTACGTAACCATAATAAAATTAGAGTTAACATTTGCTAACACCAAAAAACAATGCGAAAATAGTTCATCTTAAGACATTTTTATGCTGAACCATTAACAAATTTTGATATTAAACTACTAACAAATAATAGGTTCATTCAATTAAGCATTTCGTTTCGTTAGAGTTTTATTCTGCAAAATCAGTCATTGAAAACTTTTTTTTCAACTAAATTTTGCTTTTAATATTTCTAAAGTAAAAATAGGTAAGATCAAATGATTTAATTAGACCACCCAAAGTCAATCAGACAAATTTTAAAAAATGACTTTTCATTGCGAACTCAATAATGAATTCATAAATTTTTCTACTTTGGCCGGAACAGGTTTTCGATAATTCAATAAACCAATAATAAGGTAAGTGAAAAGTGAGATAATTAACGGTAAACTTACCTCAAAAGCCAGGCTATTCATTTGAATATTTTTAGTTATGATAAATGCCAGGAAACCTGCTCCTATAGAAAAGATTGCTGCGCTGGGACCACATTTTTTGAAAGGGGAAAGCAATCCAAGAAGCATTGGAACAGCAATTGGACCTAATAATGCTCCAAACCACATTACAATAAGTCCCATTACACCACCGAATCGTTTATACTGAAGCGCAACAATTATTGTTAGAAGAATGAAAACAAAGGTGGAAGTCCTCGCAATCCAAAGCGAATTTTTATTTTTCGTCTCTTTGGGATTGCCAGACAATACCGGCAATATATCCCTGGTAATAACTGCGGATATAGTATTCACATCAGAAGACGTCATAGCCATGGTATGCGCGAATAATGAAGCTACAACTAACCCAACCAGACCTGATGGCAATAACTTCAGTGTTAGTAAACCATATGATTGTGTAGGATCCTGAAGACCCGGCAAAATAATTGGCGCTGCCCACATTGGAAAAAACAATATTAATGGCCATATAAGATAAAGAACTCCTGATACCATTGCTGCTTTGCTTGATTGTTTCTCATTCTTGGTAGATATATATTTGGTTGCTAAATTCCAGGTACCGCCATTGTAACTTAAAAAATTAATAAATAAAAAAGCAAGTGCAAAGCCAAAAGTATAAGGATCATTAAACAACTTGCTGTTGCCAGGAGGCAACTGTTTCCATATATTCCATATTGAACTCAACCCTCCCATATGCATTACAACCACTACAAACATCACAATACCAGCTACAAATTGAACAAGAAATTGTACAAACTCAGTTAGGATAACTGCCCAGAAACCTCCGAAAGTAATATAAATCAGGGATATTCCTCCAGAAATGAGAATACCTGCTGACATTGACAATCCTGTAAATACATTAAGTAAGACAGCTATAGCGGCCCATTTTGCCCCCACATCAAATAGCTTTAGCAATACTCCGCTCCAGGCCATAATTTGTTGGGTTAACAGATTGTATCGTGTGTTCAGATATTCAAGAGGTGACTGAATCTGAAGATTTTTTCGCAATCGAACCCATATTACAGGAAACAATTTTGCACTCACAATGATGGTTATTCCAATAGTAAAAGCCCACCAGATATATACAGAGAATCCATGCGTATAAGCCAATCCCGCATAGGCAACAAATACAGCACCGCTATAACCTGAAACATGATGAGAGATTCCGGATAACCACCAGGGAAGGTTCCCTCCTGCTATAAAATAATCCGTAGAATTCTTGTTCTTAAAATATGACCATATCCCTATTACAAGCATGACAATAAAGAATAGTGCTATTACATAAACATCAGCAGCGCTTAAAAGCATATATTTTATTTTACAATTGATTTAAATAGTCTTGAAATTATTCCCTCTTTTTAAAGTGATAATTTATTGTGTACCTACCCTCAAAATAATAAAACTATTTAAAATAAAATTTTTGTTCCCTCTCCACCTCCACTTCTCTATTAATAAATGAGGCCTTCTCATTAATTTTCTATTATTTAGCGTAAAATAAGTAAACCTAACTGCGCTTTTATATTTCCTTTTTCTTGTTATTTCTTTTTCGCAACCAAAATTAGATAAGATAACAACTGTAGGAAATTAATGCGTTATCAAAAATGGGATTCGTACTTCACCCAACCGGCTCTTTTTTAAATCGATAACCGTATTTTTATTTCAATACAAATGCTTAGACATAATTAATAATCAACCAAATTCAAGTTGACCGAAAAATTCAGGTAAGTGAAAATCTGGATTTTCAGCATAAATCATATTCCAGGTTAAAAAATGAGGTTTTGGTAAATCATCTCCACACTTAAAAAAATTACCATGGCCATTTTTTCTAACCAAAGATCTTAAATTATTATATTTAAAAACTTCAATTGGTATAACCAGGGTTATTTTCCATTCAAAATTTGTAGAGGCAGGTTCCACTGCTGATTTAATTATTATAGTCTTCTTAATTTTATTAATTATATTTTCAGGCAAAATTTTTCTATTTACTCTATCGTATCCATAACTCATTAAGCAAATACCAACACAATTTATCTCAATATTATAGTATTCTTTTTCAGACCCAAAAGAAATAAAAAACTCTACACAATTATCTTTATGGACCGGATCATTTGTACGATGCATAGAAACTATAATTATATCTTCATTAACATAATATTTTAGCAAAATAGCAGTACCTATATGCGCAATAGAAAAGCTTGTTTGGCAATTGCTTTTAAACTTAGGCCAGGGTTCATTATCAATATGATGTTTGGGTAATGAATCCATTAATATAGATGTCTCTTCGATAATGGTGTCGTTGCTAATAGAATCTATTAATGGAATATGTATTTTTTTCATAAAAAAAACTATATCAAATTAGTCTGATTTTTTTATGTAATCTGAATAAAATTGTTACATCTTAATAATCATTACTCCATTATAAGAAAGAATATGTTTTCAACCAACAAGTTATAGATGTCAATTATTGTTGACTACTTTAGGAATCGACTATTTTTTTCTGGACAATCGGTCATATAGACTATTTACTTTGATATTTCTTATCCGATTTTCCTCTTCAATTTCTGAAGGCTTTAGAAAACCTTTATTCAACTGAATAAACCTATCATCAAGACTTTTTGAACTTACCAATAATCCCTTTAACTTATCAAGAACTACAGGTTTTTGATTGTCATTGAAAGCAGTTCCATTAACCTTCTTTTCGATAACCTGATAACGCAAGTAATAATCGCGAATATCAGCCATTAACTTAAAATGCTCGTACTCTTGCTTATTTTTTTCAGGCCTAAGAGCATATAGCGTTTTTAATGCTATATGGTTACTATCCAATAATTGTTGTACAGTCATTGCAAATGGAGCATTTACTTCACCTTGTTTAATTTCATACGGTGAAGTTTTTAGCGCATTCCAGAAGGCGACTGATTGCTCTTTGTTAAATCCAAAATGAGCTTTACAGTATTTTTGTATAAAATCTTCTATATTCAATGGCTGTATAGATTTTAAACTTTCATTATAAGCATCTATCAGAATATTAAAACCAGAAAGTGGATATACGTGGCGAATGGCATGTATTTCAGAAACATCTGACGAGGATTCAAAAACCTGAGAGTAAACTCCAGAGGTGGACCATGAAGTCATGATAATACCCTTATAGCCTAATTTGTGTGCTACCGGAATAAAATCACTAATGTTTTTAAAATGCTTTTCCCACTGAGTTAGATTATAGTTATCAGGACTTGATCTTAAAGCCGGAGCGCCCCATATTTCAAAGCCGCTTTCCATTAATTTTTGGTGGTCCCCAAAGTGGTTCAAATCCCAGCCATAGTTCCAATCAACAAAAACAGTCCCCTTAGGTAGAGACTTAATAGCTTCAGGATATTTTAATGCAATATCGGCCCAAAGAACAGGACGCTTACCTAATTTAATAACAATATCACAAAGCATTTTAATATAATCTGTATACAATTTGGATTTCCCTTCTTTCTCTGCTTTTACCCTGCATTTTTCATCATGACCAAGCAAATAGGTTTCATCTCCTCCAATATGAATATATTTTGAAGTATGTGTGGAAGCCAATTCGGTATACAAATCAGTAAATAGTGCACTATCGCCTTCTTTTTCCAGCGGACAAACCTGCGAGTAGTCTTTTTGATCTTCCCGCAAGTTTTTATATCTTTCATTACGCAGAATATACTCTACATGACCAAAGCTCTGCTGTAATGGAATAACATCAATACCTAGGCTATCACAGTATTTTATAAAAGACACTATCTGAGCTTTACTATAAGCATATCTGTTTGGTATTAGGGGATGTTTTTCAAAAGGATAAGTGCCCTCCCATTCCATAATCAGGGTATTCATGCCTCCATTTTTTTCTTTTAGCGCAAAATCTCTTAGCGCTGCCATAGTCATGACCTGAACCCTTAAATCCAAGTGAAACCCCCTTACGGGGAATGTATTTACTTCTGTGGTAGATTGCGCAATTGTCGTATGCACATAGATCAAAAGTAAGAAAAAAGGTAAAATTTTTTTGATTAATCTAAGAATTATCATAGCAAATAGATTTGAATTAGTTAATATGGCTAAAGAAAAGTGGTGGCCAATAAAAGACCAAAATATTTAATTACTTTATTTTTTATACTGAAAAATATTAATCAATTCTACAGGATTTTTACTCAATTCCTTAGAGAAATTAGCCGCCTTGTAAAACGACATCATAAAGTCTCCTTCTTTTTGTATGTCACCAACATCACTTCGCCGCCCTTGTGCCCAGGCCTTTTCTATCCTGGACAAAAAGCTTTCATCTTCCTTGGCTACCTGTTTAGTATAATTATTTACGGATTCCATGTCGAATTTTAGGGAATTTGCAAATGTTAGCAAATTGTTCTGTCTGCTATAGATGTATTCCAAAAATTCAATACTTAATAGAAAGTCATTAAAGTCATTTTTATTTTTCTTTATGCCCGCCATTTTTTTAAGTAATAAAATTTTTATTTCACTAAACGGGTTATCAACAAGTGTGTTATTCATCAAAATATTTTTAATGTCTTGATCAATTGACCAAAGCATGAATCTATAACTGGAGTTTTGCGCGCAAGAACTTTGTGGTGCTTTTTCATAAGCGATCCGATATATTTTTTCCCAATTCGCATCCCAGGTGGCATTAAAATGGTCTTTAACAAATGCTGGTAGGGCCTTCATATAATCATAATTCCCCTTATTTTTCAGAATTTCTGCAGCAATTGTATAAGAATCCCATTGGCTGTTTTGAAGATACTTTTGTGGAACCCAATTGGATAGTATAATTCCGAGGTTGTTAGGATCATCTAAGTTACAGTAAACTTCTGCGTAGGCATTGATATTTTCAAATTGATAACTGCCAACACGAGGCCCCCACCTGCACCAACTCACCGCAGGACAACCTATCACCTGAAATCCTTTATCTAAAATCGTCTTTGCAATACTATCTACAGTCACTTCATTAGTTTCCCAGTAATTCCAATCCATTATCACAATATCCCTGTCGAGCAAATCAAGAACTTCTTTTTCATGGTAAATGGGAACATCTCCCCAAATAATAGTTTTTTTTCCTAATGTTTTTACGTATCCGTTCAGTTTATTTATATAATCTGCCCAAATTTGATGTTTGCTTCTAATCTTTAATGCATTTTGTGACATTTCGCTGGCTCCCCAATTTACCTCATCACATCCGATATGAAAATACCTGGAAGTGAAAATAGTTGAGATCTCAGTATATAGATCTTTCATTAATTTAAGCGTAGAATCACTTACCGGACAAACAGAATTAAACGACTTTCCTTTAGCACCATCATTCAAGAATTTATACCTCTCTGTTTCTATAATATATCTTGCATGACCAAACGATTCAATCTCCGGGATCATTTCTATTCCTTTGCTCTGGGCATATTTGACCAGGTCTTTTAATTCCTGAGCCGAAAATGCTCCTTCACGTGTTTTCAGTTCTGGATGAGATTTGAACCGATACGCAGAACCTTCATCATCAGTTAATCTAAAAATGATTGAATTCAAATTCCTGTCATGGCAAAAGTCTATAAGCCTGAAATAATAATCCATGGATTCTACCGTGCGTGGAGCATCTATCATAAATCCTCGGAATGGTTCTGCTCTTTTATATTCTAAAGATCTCTTATTAAAACTCAGTAAGCAAATCATTACTATAAAGAATAATAATTTCTGAATGGCTTTCATATTCTTTTGTTTTTAATTTTTTAAATATTTAGTTTACTCCTACTTCAAAGAGCAAAGGCTAATATTACATCCTATTAATATCCAGGGTTTTGTTCCATTTTTGCACCAATATTTAAATCAATTTGTTGTTGAGGAATAGGATATAATATATTATAATTCTGAATATTTGCCCCAGGAAATTTAGGATTATTATTATACAGCTTGACTCTTTCCACCAATTTCCCCATACGGCGTAAGGTAATTGACCTCCATTCCTCACCGTAAAGTTCTCTTGCCCGTTCATCCAAAATATAATCCAGGTTCACATCTCCAGGGATAACAGGAGTGGCATTGGCTCTTTCTCTAATTGCATTAATATCTGAAGCGGCTGCATCTAAATTATTTAGATGGACGTAAGCCTCAGCCCTCAGAAGCAAGGTTTCTGCAAGCCGTATTCCATAAATATCTTTGTGATTATTTCCTGCTCCTGCACTTGCAGGGTCAGTGAAATGATGAACCGGATCAACAAATTTCATGAAGTAAGGAAAAATATACTGGCAGGTATCGTTGAGTGGATTTCTGGTACCGGGAGGATAAAGACTGAAATCAATTTTTTTCTTATCATAAATAGAGCCTGGATTATCGTAATAAAAATTCCTTTTAATATTATGTTCAGCATTCCTTATATCATTATTCCAGTCACTCAGCCATATGTTATAGGAAAGATAATTCGTTGGACGCATCCATCCTACGGGGCGACCTAAAGTGTCTGAATATCCATTGTAACTTCCATTTACTAGTTCCCCACGAAATGCCTTGAATCCGTCAGGTGTATTGCCCATCCTGTAATAGGCAGGTCCAAAAACCCTTTCACCCTGATTATATAATCCTCCAACAACAAGCGGCTCAACCTGAATTACCCAGATAGCTTCCGTATTCTCTGGTAGGTTTTGGTTCCCATATCCGAATAAATCAAAATATACATCCCCTGATCCAAATACATCATTTCCTAATCTTGTTCCGAAGCGGTTTTTCATTAAAGTATAGTGGTATCCGTTTATAACCTTTGAGGCGGCATCAACGGCTAATTGGTATTTTGCCTCATTTATATAAAGTTCACTCAGCATATGCCACGCCGCACCCTGGGTTAACCTGCCAGGGGCTTCTTCCTTGCCCGGTTCAGGCAAATGGGCTGCCGCAAAAGAAAGGTCATCTTCCATAAGCTTATAAATATCTGCTTTAGGAGCTCTTACAAAATCCGTTTTTGCAGAGGTGATTACATAATCAACAAGAGGTACATCCCCATAAAATGCAGTAAGAATCCTGTAGGCAAATGCTCTGAAAAACTTTGCCTCAGCTAAATAGGCATTCTTTTGATTATCATCTGCCCAGATACTGGGCTCGGCAGAATTAATCCCTTTAATAAGGACATTGACCCGTTGGATGGCCTGGTAGTTTAATACCCAAAAGCCAGAAATGTAGGTATTTGAGGGATTAAAAAATGTCGAATAGTCGGTTAAAAAGCGGGCGCTTCCCGGATCTTCCCCATAATAATCCAAATCAGTACCCATTCCATAAAGCTGAGTGGCGTTATCATTTACTCCGTAAAACCAATTCGTACGTACAGAGGTATATAATCCTGCTATCCCCTGCTTAATACCAGGAAGGGTATTATAAGCGTTCTCAGGTGCCAAAAAATCCAGTGGGGTTTCTTTTAGTACGTCCTTACTACAAGAGGAAATTGCCAAAACCACAAATGCTAGTTGCAACAGTAGCTTTGTATGGAATAAATATAAATACTTTTTCATTTTTTTAAATTTTTGCTTTTCTAATTATTTAATTTTCATTTATTTTTATCATGTTAGAACGCAAGTCTGACACCTCCAATAAAGTTCCTCATAAGAGGAAAATTGCTTATGCCAGTTTCCGGATCCCAGCCTGACCACTTGGTCCATGTATAAACATTTTTACCTGCTAAATAAACCTGACATGATTGCATACCTAAGGGTTTTAATAACTTATTGCCAAACTTATAGGTAAGGGAAATGTCCTGCAGTCTCACAAAACTTCGACTTTGATAGACTCCACTCCACACAGCAGGTGCATAATAAATTCCAGCAGCATTATTGACTCCATTTTCAGGAGTCCAGTAAGGACGGACTGCCGTAACATTGGTCCTTATTATAGCAGCTGACTCATAACCGGCAGGTGCAGAAGAAGCATTGATAGCAGAAGCATTATTTGCTAAATAATATCCATTACCACCCTGTATCGAATTAAGGAAAAAAGAAAAGGAAAAATTTTTATAAGATAAAGTATTACCGATACTGAACCTGTAATTTGGTGTCCCGTATCCAATAATCGTCCTATCTGAGTTGGGGTCAATTACCCCATCTTTATTCTGATCGACATATTTGAACTGACCGGGATACCAATTATTCAGGATTTTGCCGCTATAAAGATCCTTCTCGGTCCAGAGCCCTCCTGCCATTTTATAATCGTATATAGCACTTATAGGTTGTCCAACAAACCAGGAGTTTCCGATATCTTTATCATTTTGGCCGCCGTAAAGTTTAGTGATCTTATCTCTATTAAGAGAAAAAACAAAATCGGTTCTCCATTTGAAGCGGCCATCAATATTAATAGTTGATAAAGCTAGCTCAATACCTTTATTAGCAATTCCTCCAACATTGGTCCAGACACTTGTATATCCCGTAGTTGGTGGAAGTGCTCTGTTAACCAGTACGTTCGTGGTTTGTGCTTTATATATATCAATGGAACCTGAAATTCTCTTGTTCAGAAAACCAAAATCACCCCCCAAATTGAAGGAAGAAGTTTCTTCCCATCCTAGGTCAGCGTTCCCTAAAGTACTTGGATAAATAGCTATGGCCGTGGTAGATCCATAAACATATGCATTAGTAGCCATTCTCGAAAAGCTCGAATAACTACCAATTCCCTGATTTCCATTTTTACCATAGGACGCCCTCAGTTTTAGATAGAAGCCTTTATCTCTCAGAAACGATTCATCAGTAGCTACCCAGCCAAGTGAAATTGATGGAAATGTAGCAAATTTCCTGGTGGGCCCAAATCCGCTAAAGCCGTCTTTTCTTACAGTTGCTGTTAACAAATAGCGGTTTTTAAACGAGTAGTTAGCACGAGCCATATACGAAATACCATTTGCTTCCGAGGCTGTGGATGCAACAGTGGCTACGGTGCCAAGTCCCATATTATTATATCCCAGTACAGGATTGTCAAATCCCTGGGCATTAAGGATTGAGCTTTGTGCCGTGCTGTTTTCACGGCTGTATAGCAAAGTGGCATTTAACCTGTGATCTCCAAAAGTTCCAATGTAAGTGATTATATTGTTAACAATCCAGTTTCTTTCTTCCGAAGGATTCTTTATAGCCTGGCCGTTATTAACGGAGCCCAGAGGGGTTGAAACAGGATAAAAAGTGTTATTATTCCTGTTGGAATATGTATTGGAATAATTTAACTCGTAATTTAACCCTTTTATCCATGGTACTGTTATCTTGGCACTACCTACAAGAAACAGGCTATTCCTAATATCACTATTATCAACATATAAATTATTAAGAGGGTACGGCATATACAATTCTCCGGTTAGATATTTATCATAGTTTGGAGAACCAACCTTATTATTTGCCAAAGGACTAGCAGCTCTGGCATCTGCAAGACTTGCTTCTAACCCTGAATAATCGCGATATGAATATGAAGAAATTAATCCTAATGTAAACCAATCGGTAACTTTACTCTCAATATTTGTGTGCAAAGTGAGTCTTTTAAACTCATCATTTTTGAGTATCCCTTCCTCTTTAGTATAGGAGCCTGATAGAAAATAGTTAGTACTTCCACTTTTCCCAGACAGGCTTAAATTATAATTTTGAATCGGAGCTGGCCTTAACACCTCTTTTACCCAGTCAGTTGATTTTCCTGCCAGGTAATTATCTTTTTCCTCCTGAGTGCGAAGGCGGCTGGCAACTACATCACGATTGGTTACATCGGGTCTTTGTGGTTTACCTATATCACTTGTTGGATGTGTCTTATACCAGGTATATAAATCCTGTTCATAATAATAGTCAACCAACCTGATAGCATATTGTTCGGCATTCATCACTTTCATGGGATTATTTGTCATATCCTGATAGCCATAGTACGTGTTAAACGAGACAACCGGTTTATCCGTTTTACCTTTCTTTGTGGTAATAATCATTACACCATTTGCTGATCTTGATCCATAAACAGCAGCAGCACTGGCATCCTTGAGAATATCTACTGATTCGACATCTCCGATATTAATGTCAGCTATATCTCCATTATAGATAATACCATCTAGAACAATTAAAGGTTGGTCGCTTGCGGACAACGAGGTCTGTCCCCTGATTGATAGGCTTGGTTCGCCACCTGCCAGTCCTGATCCCTGAACATTTACACCTGCAGCAGCTCCCGATAAGGCTTGAAAAAGGTTTGTATTTGATTGTAATGATTTATCGTCCATGGATACTCTGACCAGCGAGCCGGTCAGATCACTTTTCTTCTGAGTGCCATATCCAACCACTACCACCTGATCAAGTAAGGATGCCGTTGATTCCAGCAGGACATTAATCTGTTTTTGATCACCGATGGTTTCTGATTTATCCTTATAACCGATAAACGAAAAGATAAGTGCATCGGACGGTGATAAACCAGTAAGTTGATAATGCCCTTTCCCATCCGTAACCGTACTACGATTTGTACCATTCACATGCACAGTTACACCCGGAAGTGGCTGGTTGTCGGTATTAGACCGCACTGTGCCGGATACTGCTTGCGCTTCGGCAATGGCTGCCGATGCAATAAAGAAAATACAACTTAAGAATACCGTCCTAACCCTGTTACGTTGTAAAAGCGTGCTTATCATAATGTGAAATTTAGAAGTATAAAAAAATATAATATATGTGCTACTTTTTTGTTAATTTCGGTGTTCTAATCTATTCCAGTTTTGATATATTCTGACTTCAATGAGAGGTAAAATCCTTTTTTAGCCCTTAAGAAAGCGAAACTATTTTTAAAATCAACCATTATCTAAAAACCGGATTTTCGCTTAATTTAAATTATTGTGTATAATTACGTGTACGTACACGAAAACAAATATAATTACTATTTTCAATTTTCCAAATTTTTATTTACTTGTTTAAAAAAAAATTAAATAAAGTTCTTCCTTTCCTGTGAATCTATTGATTTATAGTCCTTTCCAAAGCTTAAGCAGTAAAATGTCCCGTAGCTAACATAATTAAAATGGAGTCTGTTTATCTCTTGATTATGTTTTAACACTG
>DATCMY010000515.1:0-4526 GCA_036565505.1 Hanamia sp. | reverse complement strand
AGCCGTACCGCTTGCTGAAGGGTTTCATAAAATCAGAATAAATTATTTTAATCTGAAAAATATCATACGCTTAAAAATTCTTATAAATAAACAGGGAGAAATCCCGCAGGTAATTTCTTCCCAAATGCTGTTTCATTAAATCAATGCACATGAAAAAAATCTGGTATTTATTCTTGTTTATATTTCCCTTCTTCTTTAACACGCTTCTTGCGCAGCAAAACTTATCGGAAAAGCAACTTAATAGCGCATGGCTAAAAAGTTTATATGCGAAGGCGGAAAGAATAGTGTATAAAGGCGATCAATTAAAAACAATAGGAATGCCGGGCGGTGGAATAGGCTGGTCAGTTGTATATCAGAGGAGACGGAACACTTGCACAATGGTGGATAAAATAGTGGATTGTCCATCTTGTAAAAATATCAAAAATTGAAGTGATTATGTCAAAATACATAACTAAGCCGACTAAAAAATTTATAATCTTGTATCGTCAAATACAGTAAGACTTGTATCGTCAAATACAGTAAGAACTAAAAGGGGCAAGGTGGTCTAACAGTAAAGCAATAAATAATCGGGCTTCTTATTTTATCAGTTTGTGATTCTGTTTTGACCTAAAAAATAATAAAACTTCATAAAAATAATAAAGCTTCTATGTTTTAAAATTTATATTCTAAACTCAAAATTGATTGTTATGCTAAAAAAATTACTACCGTTTTTACAACAAAAAAAAGAAATTTCATTGTTGATAATTTTTATCTTTTTCTCCTCATTTTTAATTGCGCAACAGAAAGTTACTGTACATGGAAAAGTCGTTACAGAAAACAATCTTCCCCTATCAGGAGTATCTGTAACTAGTAAAGGTACTTCCGTTGGTACTACAACAGATTCGACCGGCGGCTTTACTATTCAGGTTGCTAAAGGAAAAACATTGGTGTTCTCTTTTATCGGATATAAGGAACAGCAGATTAAGATAAATAATGAAAAAGAACTCGATATCCAAATGGCTTCAACAAATTCTACTTTGGGAGAAGTTGTAGTAGTGAGTTATGGCACTCAAAAGCGAAGAGACGTTACAGGTTCCATAGCACAGCTAAATGCAAGCAAACTGAAAGACATACCCGTAGGTCAATTTGCACAACAACTACAAGGACAGATTGCCGGAGTAAACGCTAATATCAATACCGGAAGGCCAGGTCAAGGAATGGGAATTCAAATACGAGGAGCAGTTTCTATTAATGCGGGCAACTATCCCTTAATAGTTGTTGATGGACAACCATTGGCAGCTGTTCAAGGTGTAAATCCTATTAACAATATTAACCCAGACGAAATTGAAAGTTTTACTGTCTTAAAAGATGCATCAGCAAGCGCTTTATATGGATCTCGTGCTGCAAGCGGCGTGATATTGATTACTACAAAGCATGCTAAAGCAGGGAAAACTCAAGTAGATTTAAATGCTTATTATGGAGTAGCATCAATTGATAGAAGCCATATTCCAAAAGTAATGGATGCCCATCAATTGGCCACATTCATGAATGAATTTTTTCAGGACAAGATTAAGTATGAAAATTATATAAATCCTGTAACAAATACTGCCACTGTTCCTGATGAATATGCAAACCCTGATCAATATGGTAAAGGAACAAACTGGCTGGATCAGGTATTACGGTCTGCACCTACTCAAAATTATAGTCTCTCTATATCGGATTCCAGAGAAAAATCTTCAACAAGTATAATAGCCGGATATTTTAATCAGCAAGGCATTGTAATAAATACCGGTTATGAACGATATTCAATTCGTGCAAATAATGAATTCAGGCCTACTAAATACTTAACAATTGGCCTTAATGTTGCTCCTTCTTATCAAATAGATCATAATAGCCAGGGTGGTCCAACGGACGGCGCCAGAAATATAATAGAAGGGCCATTGCTATCTTCTCCCTTAACAAAGCCTTATAATGCAGATGGTACACCAACCAACCAGGCTTCAGGATTTTTTTTAATTCCGGAACCTAATTATAGGTTAGTTGCATTAAATACAAATGATATTTATAAAACTACCCGCTTACTTGGTAATACTTATATACAAGCTGATTTATTTAAAGGATTAACTTTTAAAACCAGCTTTGATATTGATATATCAGGTACAACCCGCAATAGGTTTGTAAATCAATATGCTGGTGCTGGTTTAGGAGCTCCACCTCCTCTTCCAGTAAGTCGAATTAATGGATTGTATGCTACTGATAATTATACATCATGGGTAAATGAAAATATATTTACCTATAAAACCACTATTGCAAAAGATCATCATATTGAAGCTTTAGCAGGTTATACTGCACAAAAATATTCAGAATATAGTAATTCAGCTAACGGTTCAAATTTTCCTGATGCATCAATTCCTTTTATAAGCGCAGCCGGTACCACCACAGGTACAAGTGGATTCACCGGATGGACATTACTCTCTATGGTAGGACGTTTGAATTATAACTTTAAAGAGAAATATCTTTTATCGGCATCTATACGTAGAGATGGTTCCTCAAAATTTGGATCAAATAATCAATACGGAGTGTTTCCGTCAATTTCAGGAGGTTGGATAGTAACAGATGAAAATTTTATGAAAAGTCTGCCTGTTGTTAATTATTTAAAATTGCGCGCAGGATACGGTCTAACAGGAAATTTTAATTTTAATTCAGGAAATTATCCTGCTATTTCACTAATTAGTCCTATCAATTATGTTTTCAATAATACATTAACCGGGGGAAAACTCATAAGCCAGCTTGGTAACAGCGATTTAACATGGGAAAAAAATAAGCAATTGGATTTGGGAGTGGATATAGGAATCTTAAATAATCGCATAACACTTACCTACGATTATTATCACAAGATTACTGATGGCTTATTATACCAGGTGAATATACCTCAGTCCTCTGGATTCAGTTCTGTAAGCAGTAATATAGGCACGTTTGAATTTTGGGGCCATGAGTTTTCAGTAAGTTCGGCAAATCTGGTCGGGAATTTTAAATGGAATACAAATTTTAATATCTCTTTCAACAGAAATATAATTAAAAAGCTGGGAACTCAAAACTTGTCTATTCTGCCTCCTGAAGCTTATGATTTTCCTAATATACAGGAAGTAGGGCAGCCTATTGGTATGTTCTATGGATATTTAAATGATGGTGTATATATGAATCAGCAGGAATTTGACTCTGAACCTAAAGATGCTACCTCACAAGTAGGCAGTGTAAGGATGAAAGATGTTAACGGGGATGGAAAAATTACGCCGGATGACCGTACCATTATTGGCAATCCAAACCCGGATTTCCTGTATGGGATGACGAATACTTTTACGTATAGGCAATTTGATCTGAATATAATTTTTGCTGGCTCTTATGGGGGTCAAATAGAAGACTTACGGGCACAAAGTTCTGCTAATCTGGATGGAGCCTTTAATTTATATGCCAATCAGCTTGATCATTGGCGGTCCCCAGAAGACCCAGGTAATGGTATTGTGCCAAGCACACGGGCAGGTACTACAGCGCTTTATCGTACAGTGCAATCCCTTTGGGTTCATGACGGATCTTATCTGACTTGTAAAAATATAACATTAGGTTACACTTTTAATTTAAGAGAAAATAGATATATGAATAAATTAAGATTATACGGTAGTGTTCAACAGGCATTTACAATTACCAAATATCCTGGGTTTAGTCCTGAAACAAATAGTCAGGGATATGCCGGGCTTAATGGTTTAAGAATAGGTGTTGACAATACTGAGTATCCTATTCCGAGAACTTTTGCAATTGGTATAAATGTGGGTTTATTTTAGAATATTATATTAAAAATTACTAAAGTTTCAAAAAATGAAAAATAAAAGTTTCTATGCAATAATAGTATTAGTCTGGTGTATAAGTTCTTGTAAAAAAGACTTTATTTCCCTTACTCCTCAAACACAATTAAGTTCGGCTACCTATTTTAAAACAGCGGACCAGTTCCAACAGGCTCTTACCGGAGTTTACCAGGCTTTGCGTGGCTGGGCTGAGCCCAGCAGCTGGCTGATGGGGGAAACGCGTAGTGACAATACAAGGTATGACTATAATCCATTAATTGCGACGGTTGCAGGTCTCGAAAGACAAAGTGTGGCTGATTGGACAGATGATGCTTATAACTCTACTACTAAAACAAAATACACCTCAGATTATACAGGCATTGAAAGGGCCAATATCATTCTAGACCAGATTGCAAATGCAAAGATCGATTCTACTATAAAAAATACTATTACCGGTGAATCAGAAGTTCTGAGAGCATTCTTTTATTTTGATTTAGTACAGTTTTATGGTGGTGTTCCTTTAAACGTACATACCGTTTCAAACCCATCGCAGGCCTTTTTGCCGCGTTCCCCTGTGGAAGATGTGTATGCGCAAATAATTACTGATTTAAAAGATGCCATTACGAAATTACCGCAGAAAGTCACATTTTCTCAAACCGGGCATGTAACGATAGGAACTGCAGAAACATTGCTGGCAAATGTGTATAT
>DATCMY010000514.1:0-16378 GCA_036565505.1 Hanamia sp. | reverse complement strand
GCTAACTGTTATAAGATGAGTAATTTCATCTTTATTTATTTTTTGATCTACACATTTTCCCACGGCATTCATAGAAAGCGCTGGAGCCGTTTTATTATACCATTTCATTCTCAATTCAAGGTTGGGAAAGGGCTCCAGGTTTTCAGAAGCAGGATAAAATTGCCATTCATCTGCATTCAAACTATAGTCAGGAATTACGGAATACCTGGCTTCAATGGCGCTTTGATGATATAAAAATTTGAGTTTCCTTTTTTCCACTTCATCCATAGCATATACGTTTTGCATAAAGCTTAAAATATCCTTTTGCCCATGCCTGTAAGAAGGTAATGCTGTTGATATCGAAACGATTTTACTCAATATATTTTAAAATTAAAAGTGTAATAAAACCGAGGTTGGTACATACTGATGCTGTCATATTCATTCTCATGGTATTTTTAAAATCCGCTTCATGATTATTTTTAAGCACTCTGCCAAACCATACAAAAAAATATACGATAACCGGCAACATGAAGATTTGTAAAATAATAAACTTCATCCACTCCGAATTTAAATAAAATAACCAACCCAGAGTTATAAAAGCAAGAGCATATACAATGCCAGTAAAAATAAAAGTGCCTTTATAACCCAATAAATAACTAATCGTAATTACTCCATCTTTCCGGTCTTCTTCATGCTGATAAATTTGTGTAAGAGGGTAAAAACCACCTATCAGCAAACTTGAGGCAATCATTCCAATAACGGGAATTTGTAAAGTAAGGTTGCCATCACTCCCGTGATACACTAAAAAAAAAGTACCCGCTCCCTGGAAAATAATTACTGTTAAATATCCAATAATTGGATATTTTTTCAAACGGATCTTCCTGTAACTATAAGCTCTTGAAGCAAGAATGTAGAAAAAAATTCCTACTGCAAAAACGGGTGAAATAATAAAACTCAGCATAATAGCAGCAACATCCATTATTACAGAAACAAAAAATAAAAATCTCGTTGGCTCCATCGGATTTTCCAGTCCGCCAATAGGCGAAGTATCCCGGTCCATATAACTATTGTAACCATTGCTGGCAGGATAAACCAACAGATGAAGAATAATGAAAATTAAAATTGCATTTCCCCAATTAATATTGGGAAGCTGGCTCAAGGCAAACCAATATACAGGCATTAAAAAAAAGGAGAAATGAAAACGAAGGAGTTGAAAAGTGGATTGAAAAGTTTTATTCACTTCTAAATATAAGGAAAAAGTCAAATCCTAAACCATCCTTTTTGATGGAGAAAAGAAATGTTTATCATCCTTTTAAATTTTCATTGCTTTTTCTCAGTAAAAGTTGAAATGTTATCAATTCTCCCTTCGGCGGTTAGGAGGAAGTTACACCAACATGGTAACCGGGTTTTCCAAAAAGCCCTTCACCGTTTGCAGGAATGCGGCACCCACAGCTCCGTCTATACTCCTGTGATCGCAGCTCAGCGTAACTTTCATTACGTTAGTCACTCCAAAACCGTCTCCCTTTTTCACCACAATCTCTTTAATACGACCTACGGCAAGTATAGCGCTATCCGGCGGATTAATAATGGCAGTAAAATCTTCAATATCCATCATGCCAAGATTAGAAATGGTAAAAGTATTCCCGGAAAATTCTTCAGGTTGCAGTTTTTTATTTCTTGCTTTTTCATACAAGCTTTTTGCATCTGCTGCTATTTGTGAAAGAGATTTCTGATCTGCAAATCGAATTACAGGAACTATCAAGCCTTCAGGCATGGCCACTGCAGATCCGATATGTATATGTTTATTTTGGCGTATAAATTCGCCCATCCAGCTACTGTTAACGGCAGGATGCTGGCGCAGCGCCATAGCGCAGGCTTTTATCACCATATCATTGAAAGAAATTTTTACAGGGCTTATTTCGTTTATGGCTTGACGGGAGCTCATGGAATCATCCATATTGATTTCCATGGTCAGGTAAAAATGTGGCGCCTGGAATTTGCTTTCTCCCAACCTTCGGGCAATTGTCTTACGCATTTGTGTATTAGGAATATCTTCATAACTCTCCTGCCCTATTTGTGTAAATGCCTGTACTGGCTTTGCTTCCGCGGCTTTCTTAGCTTCAGCTTTTGGAGTAGCAGCAGCGGGTACATAAGCATCCACATCTTTTTTAATGATCCTTCCTCCATCTCCACTACCCGGCACCTGTGCTATGTCAATTCCTTTATCAGCAGCTAATCTTTTTGCAAGCGGCGAAGCCTTTACCCTGCCACCTTCCAAAGAAGATTCTTTAGTTTCCGGTGCGGGCACAGTAGCCTGTGCACTTGCTTGTTTAGCTTCTTTAGGTTCTTCTTTTTTCTCTGCAGGCTCGCTTCCTTTATTTTTTTCAGCAGCTACATAAGCGCTTACATCTGTTCCTGCTTTACCAACTATGGCAATAATATCATTCACTTTTGCGGCTTTGCCGGCTTCCACGCCAATGTAAAGCAGCGTTCCTTCTTCATAACCCACCACTTCCATAGTAGCTTTATCGGTTTCCACCTCGGCCAGCGAATCATCACTCTTTACCTTATCCCCAACTTTTTTATTCCATTGGATTATTTTTCCTTCTGTCATCGTATCACTCATCAACGGCATTCTGATCACCTTTGCATCTTTGGGTAATTCTACATTGGCTGGTTTATTTTCTGATTGTTTTTCCTGACCTTCCGCAATCGCCTTTTCTTCATTTTCGTTTTTTACAGAGGTACCTTTTGCGTTATTTTCTTTTGAACCCTTGTTTTTTTCCTGGTCCAAAATCGATTGAAAATCTTCCCCTTCTTTTCCCACAATGGCAATAATGTCATTAATTTTTGCAGCTTTTCCCGCTTCTACGCCAATATATAAAAGCGTTCCATCCTCATAACCTACCACATCCATAGTGGCTTTATCAGTTTCCACTTCTGCCAGTGAGTCATCACTTTTTACTTTATCGCCTACTTTTTTATTCCATTGAATGATTTTCCCTTCTGTCATCGTATCGCTCATTAACGGCATTCTGATCGCTTGCGCCATAATATAATTACAGTTTTTTTTATTAAAATTAAGCCGTGAAATTAATGCAAAATCACCAAAAGTTTTACAAGCTGTTTTTTATAATTTGCAGATTTTTAAAATAGCCTTATATTTTAGGATAGAAATGCAGTAAAAATGACCAAAAAGCCTGGTTAATTTATAACTAACTACTATGATTTAAGTACAATTTTGAACCTGCCGGAAATTTGTTAGTAATATTTAAAAGCCTTTAATTTTATTTAGTAATCTTTTGCCGTTTCGGGTAACATATAAAATATTAAGTTTGTGAAAGAGCTAAATATGAAAATGGTCTCAACTTCTTTGTACTTTCATTTTATTTCGAATTACAGGAGCGATGGCAATAAAAAAAACAAAAACTAATTCATTATTATACATTGCCGCAGTAGGTGCCTCTGCCGGCGGACTGGAAGCATTGCAAAAGCTCTTATTGCATCTGCCGTTGAATATAGAGAACATCGCGTTTGTAATTGCGCAACACCTGAGCCCTACTTATAAAAGCATGCTGGCTGAAACGCTAAGTAATAATACCGGATTAAATGTTATTGAAGTAAAAAACGCGGTTACAGTAAAAGAAAAAAATATTTACATAACTCCGCCCAATCATGGAATAATTATCAGGAATGGAAAACTACAATTATCAAAACCAAAGCGTACCGCCGCTGCCAGGCCATCTATTGATAACTTATTTATTTCACTTGCAAAAGATAAGCAAACAAAAGCTATCGGCATTATATTATCGGGCACCGGATCAGATGGGGCCAAAGGAATTAAAGCCATAAAAGATGCAGGAGGTATCACTTTTGTACAAGACCCGGTTTCTGCTAAGGATAATGGCATGCCACTATCCTCTATTGAAACAGGACAAGTGGATTACATCCTGGCTCCCGAAAAAATAGGCGCGCAACTAAAAGAAATAATTGAAACCAATGGCGAAATTTTATTAAAGAAAAAGATAGTTACCAAGAATAATGGGTTTGATAATATCATTGAAGTATTATCTAAAAGTACCGGAACAGATTTTACAAATTATAAACAGAATACACTTTTCCGCAGGATAAATAAACGGTTAGCACACCTTAAAATTAATACAGCCAATCAATACCTTGATTATATTGAAAAAAATCCAGGGGAACTGGATGAATTATTTCATACGGTACTTATTGGTTTTACAGTTTTTTTCAGAGATGCCGGTGTTTTTAAACCTCTTGAAAAAATTTTACAATCTGTTATTAATTCCAAACCAATTCATGACCCGCTCAGGATTTGGATAGTTGGATGCGCAACAGGTGAAGAAGCCTATTCTGTTGCTATTACATTAGCAATGCTCCAGAAAGAAAAAAGAATATTGCACCCGGTACAGATTATTGCCACTGATATTAATGAGCAATCGTTGAATGTGGCGCGCAAAGGGATATACTCAAAGAAAGCAGTGCAAAATGTGCCACCAGATATTCTGAAAAATTATTTTACATCACAGAATGGTAATTATGAGATAAATAAAACTATCCGCTCAATGGTTTTATTTTCGCGTCACGATATAACAAATAATCCACCGTTTCTTAAATTAGATTTGATTGTATGCCGCAACCTCCTGATTTATTTTAACAGCAAACTACAGAACCATGTATTCCCGGTTTTTCATTCCGCTTTACAACCAAATGGTTATTTATGGCTTGGAAAATCAGAATCTATTGGCCAATACACCAATTTGTTTTCATTAGTAAACAGAACAGCCAAAATTTACCAGAGAAAGGCAGCCACCCAAATGCCCAAAGCGCGTTATGCCCCATTTAAATTCAATGAAAAATTTATTGCAACACCAAAGCCAGAAAAAACAATTACTGAGATGGCAAAAGAAACCATCTTCCAGGCATTTGAGTGGCCTTATGTAGTTGTAAATGACAATATGGAGATACAGGAAATACATGGCGATGTAAGTAATTTACTGGGACTAAAAGCAGGGCAAATGAATGCCAACCTTATAAAACTTGCACACAAGGATCTTAAAATAGAACTCCGTTCCCTGGTAAATAAATGCATTATAGAAAAGAAAGAAATAAAAGGGCCTGCTAAAAAAATTGATATGGCAGGCAAACCCCATTTTATAAAAATTACAGCTCAACCACTTGTATTTTCTGAACGCCCTGATGAATATTATCTTGTAATCTTCGAAGACATTAAAAATAGTAAAGCAGAAGTTCCTCCTACATTTATCCCTTCCACTAAAAATGATGCCCGCAGAATATTAGCATTAGAGCAGGAACTGGAAACGGTAAAGGAAGACCTTCAAACTTTCGTTGAAAGACTTGAAAATACCAATGCAGAACTTCAATCCACCAATGAAGAACTCCAGGCTGCCAATGAAGAGTTGAAAATTTCTAATGAAGAATTAGAAACAGCAAATGAAGAACTGCAATCTGCCAACGAAGAAATTAACATAGCCTACACCGAATTAAAAGCTGCCAATGAAGCGCTTGAAATACATGATGCCGCCTTACGTAAATCACGGGCCAATGTAAATGCATTGCTAAGCAATACCATGCAGGCATTTGTTTTGCTCGATGCAGATTTCCAGGTGCTGGCATTTAATAGTGTGGCGCATAAAACCTTCAAAAATATTTTTGGAAAAAGAATTGGGGTGGGCGACTCATTTACCCACTTGATTTCACCTGATCTTTCGCTATATTTTAAAGATGAAATTGACCAGGCTTTAATGGGCAAGATAGTTATTACCGAAAAAGAGATCAAAACTGCCAAAGGCCAGAGTTATGGTTTTATAGTGAGCTGTACTCCGGTTCTTGACGAATACAAAAAAGTACAGGCTTTATCTTTCAGCCTGCTTGATATTACTGAACTTAAGAAAACAAAGTATGAACTTTTAAAATCGCAGGAATTAGTCAGTTCTGTTTTCCACACTGCAGATATAGGTATTGCCGTAATTAATGAAAAAGGCAAGTATGTAAAAACAAATGACGGTTACAATAAATTGTTTGGCTACGAAAGTAACGAACTTGAAGGCAAGCATTATACTGTTTCCATTCCACCCGGATTGAAAAAGGAATCCTATGAAAAATTCATTGAATTATTTTCAGGAAAAAAAGTAGATGAAGAGCGTTTGGCGATTAAAAAAAATGGCAAAATATTTAATGTTTTCAGAACCGCCAATTTACTCCGCAATGCAGATGGCCATAAATATTTGGTAATTACAGCCCGTGATATTTCTGAAACAAAAAAATACCAGAATCTTTTACAGAACACCGAGAGGATAACGCATTTGGCCGGTTGGGAAATGGATATTGCCACAGAAAAAATTACGTGTACCGAAGAATTGTACAATATTATTGAGATGAACGAAACCAGTTTCAATAAACTCACCCTGGAGAAAAAGCTTGATATAGTTCGTGATTCCGATTCGCGTCCTTTGATCGGCAAAGCATTGGCTGATGCCATCCATAAAGGAAAGCCTTTCGATCTTGAATTACCCATAACCACATCAACCTATAAAAAGAAATGGGTAAGGATAACCTGCACGCCTGAACGCTTTAAATCGAAAACTACCAGGCTGAGAGGTATAGTGCATGATATTACACTAAAGAAACAAGCTGAATTGCAATTAGAAAGATTATCCTTAGTAGCCAGTAAAACTAATAATGCTGTTTTTATAACTAATGCTTCCGGTAAAACGGTATGGGTAAATGAAAGTTTTGAAAAGATGACCGGTTTTAAAAGAAAAGAAGTTTTGGGTAAAATGCCCGGTGAAATATTGCAGGGAAAAGAAACAGATAAAGCCACTATCAGCAGGATGAGTAAGGCGCTGAAAAAACAATTGCCTATATCGGAAGTAATTAAAAACTACAAAAAGGATGGCACCCCTTTCTGGATAAATATGGACATTACCCCTGTTTTTAAAGATATTATTCTTGTAAATTTTATAGGGGTAGGTATTGATATTACCGAATTAATTGAGGCCAAAGAGTCGCAAAAAATTAAAGATTCGCTGCAGCAACAGCAAAAGTTATTCAATGCGATAGCAAAAAATTTCCCCGATGGCATCATTGGCGTACTGGATAAAAACTTCCATTATGTTTTTGCCGGAGGAGCAGAAATAAAAAAGCTTGGTTTAACCCAGGAGCAATTAATAGGCAATAAAATATTCGATCGTTTATCTGAAAAAAGCAACGCAGAGGCAGCGCCCTATTTAACCAGGGCCCTTTCCGGGGAAAATGTAATTTTTGAAGCAGAAATGCGCGGCAAAACTTATACTGTTAATGCTGTGCCTTTAAGAACAGGCAATAACGGAGAAGTACAGATTTTAGTAGTAATGAACAATATCACCAACCGGAAAAAAGCCGAAGAAGAAGTTTGGGAAGCGCTTACCAAACAAAAGGAGTTGAATGAATTAAAATCAAAGTTTGTGTCCATTGCTTCGCATGAATTCAGAACTCCGCTTAGCACTATTCTTTCTTCTGTATTTCTTATTTCAAAATATAGCCAGGCGCATGATGAAAATAAAGCGCAAAAACATATTGACCGGATAACAACTTCTGTAAATGTACTTACCGACATTCTTAATGATTTTCTTTCATTGGGGAAAATTGAAGAGGGCAAAGTACAGAATAATATTACTGATTTTAATGTAGTTGATTTTTGTAAAACACTCATCGATGAAATACAACTGACAATAGGAAAAGGCCAAACGATCATTTATCATCATGAAGGAGTAAGCAAAAATATTTCATTAGATAAAACGCACCTTAGAAATGTATTGATCAACCTGCTTTCCAATGCAGCTAAATATTCTCCTGAAGTGAGCAAAGTCTGGCTGACCTCAACTCGTAAAGAAGGACAAATTCAATTTACTGTAAAGGATAAAGGTATGGGCATACCTCACAAAGACCAGCCCCATCTTTTTGAAACATTTTTCAGAGCCAATAATGCCGTTAATATTCAAGGCACAGGCATGGGGCTCCACATTGTAAAAAGATTTCTTGATATTATGGGCGGCACAATCCATTTTTCTAGTAATCTCAATAAAGGCTCCTCATTTACCGTTCAATTTACCCTGAAAGAGAAGTAAATTATTCATCAAATTTCTATTACCCGCTTTTTTAATATGAAAGGCTAACGGAAATACGCTTTTTGCATGACCATTGTCATTGTCTTTAAAATGGATACTACTTAATCTTGAAAATAAATTAAGTTGACTTGTTCTATTTTACTTATAAATTATATAAAAGTGTATAAATGAAAACCATTTTGCTTATAGAAGACAACGAAATGATTAGAGACAATACTACAGAGATACTGGAACTTTCCAATTACCATGTGCTGTCTGCAGATAATGGCAAAACTGGCCTGGAGATGGCGGTTAAGAAACATCCCGATCTGATTATATGCGATATTATGATGCCGGAAATGAATGGTTTAGAAGTCTTGAAAAATAAACTGAATACAAAACTTATAAATGAAATACCTTTTATTTTCTTAACTGCCCGTGCTGATGAATTGATTAAAATTGACGACAAAAATGCAGGGCCAATTGAATACATTACCAAGCCATATAAAGGAGAAGACCTATTAAGAATTGTAGCAAAATACTTACCAGATTAAACCAGAATTGTTATAGGTTCCGGGTTTATTTTAAAATTTAGGAACCCTGATAAAGTGACGATAATTCCTAAAAACCCGGATTTTCTTTCCTGCTAAAACCTCCCTACTTTAAAAGCGCTGATATCAATTGGCGTACTTCTTCTTTCAATAATGTTGCTGATAATTTTTCCTGTACCGGCACCTGCCGAAACGCCAAGCATGGCGTGGCCACCTGCAACCAATAAATTATGATAATTTCCTGCTTTGCCAATGTAGGGCAATCCATCCGGTGTAACGGGACGAAGGCCTGTCCAAATTTTATCTTTTGGAGGAAAATCAATTTT
Organism: Hanamia sp.; assembly: GCA_036565505.1. Lineage (GTDB taxonomy): Bacteria > Bacteroidota > Bacteroidia > Chitinophagales > Chitinophagaceae > Ginsengibacter. The sequence goes on along the minus strand of DATCMY010000514.1, from coordinate 7,393 downwards.
CAAACCGGGATAAAATAATTTTACAGAATCATAAATACCCTGCATTCTGTTTAATAAAACTTTGTTGTTGATGCCACTGAATTCCATAGTGCCCCCAATTCGAAGTTTATTTTTCCATGGAGTAACGGCACAGCGCCCATCTTTTAATATTGCCGGGTAACGGATATTTTTTTCTACATGATCATATGTGTAGCTGTAGCCTTTTCCACCTTCTAAAAGCAGTGTAAAACCAAGCATTTTAGCCAATTGAGGCAGCCAGCTTCCAGCGCATAATAAGATTTCAGTACCGGAATAAATTCCTTTATCTGTAACTACTGCAGAAATGGTTTTATTATTTTTTTTGAACCCTATTACGGTAGTATCTAATTGAAAAATCACTCCATTATTTTCTAAATACTTTTTCATGGCGGTCATGAATTTTCCCGGGTTAATATGCGCATCGTCTTTAAACAAAACAGCACCGTAAATATCCAGTTCAACATCCGGTTCCCTATTTTGCAATTCTTCCCTGTTTAATCTTTCTACTGCAAGTCCGAATTTCTCAGCCGCATCCGCAACCTTTAATTCATTTTCATAAGTTTTTTGTTCGTGGCACATCACCATGCACCCGATTTCTTCCATGTCAAAAACGTCTCCTAAGTCATCCCTTATTTCATTCATTAATTTTCGGCTAAGGTTGAGCAGATCGCTTAGATGAGGGGAATTTGTATCAACAATTTTTTGTGTACTGTTTTTATAAAACTTTAATGCCCATTGAAGAAAAGAAAGGTTTAGCCTGGGTTTTACATAAAACGGGCTGGTACTGCTGAGCATATATTTAAATCCTTCCGCAATAATACCGGGAGAAGCAAGAGGTACAAAATGGCTCGGCGATAAATAGCCCATATTGCCAAAAGAACAATTATCGGTGATATTGCCATTATCAATTACAGTTACGTTATAATTTTTCTTTTGTAAATAATAAGCAGCGCAAAGGCCATTAACTCCGCCTCCAACAATAATTATTTTTCCAGCTTCCGTACTCACTAATGGGGGAATAGTAAAGTTTTGCATACGCACTATATTAGGAGGATAATAAATGAGTAATTTAAATAATTAACTTCTTCATTAATATAGATAAATCAGTGATAAAAAAATAAATTCAGGGTTTCAACACTCAACTTTCCACCTGGTTTCTCAACAGATCTTCAAATACATCTCTCTTTCTTATAAGAACAGGATTACCGTTTTTAACCATTACTTCCGCGGGTTTTAAGCGGGAATTAAAATTGGAAGACATCTCAAAACCATAGGCGCCGGCATTGTAAAAAACAAGTAAATCACTTTCTTTAATTTCATTTAATTTTCTATCTAATGCAAAAGTATCTGTTTCGCAAATATTGCCTACAACGGTGTAAATTCTTTGAGGCCCTTTTTCATTACTGATATTTTCGATACGGTGATACGCATCATAAAACATAGGACGTATTAAATGGTTGAAACCACTGTTAACACCGGCAAAAACCGTAGCTGGCGTTTGTTTTATAACGTTAGTTTTCACCACAAAATATCCTGCTTCGCTCACTAAATATTTGCCCGGCTCAAACCAAATCTGCAATTTTTTTCCACTTTCCTTTTCAAATTTTTTAAATGCCACAGCAACCTTATCGGCAAGTAAATTTATATTTGTTTCTATTTCGCCTGCTTTGTATGGCACTTTAAAACCGCCACCAAGATCAATAAATTGAAGATTGGGAAAATGCGTTGTAACCTGGAACATTATTTCTAATCCCTGTAAAAAAACATTCACATCTTTTATTTCGCTACCCGTGTGCATGTGAATTCCATTTACAATAAGCCCGGTACTTTTTACTACTCTTTCAATATGACGCAATTGGTGAATACTTATTCCAAATTTGCTGTCAATATGCCCCGTAGATATCTTAAGATTCCCGCCAGCCATTATGTGAGGATTCAGGCGAACACATACAGGATAAGAATCCCCGTATTTATGTCCAAACTGCTCTAAGGTTGAAATGTTATCAATATTAATGATAACGCCAAGTTCTTTGGCTTCAATAATTTCAGTAATATCCACACAATTAGGTGTAAATAAAATATTCTCTTTTTTGAAACCGACCATAAAGCCAAGTTTTACTTCATTGATGCTTACACAATCGAGTGAAGCGCCAAGCGATTGGATATATTTGAGAATGCTGATATTAGAAAGTGCTTTACAGGCGTAAAAAAATCTTGTATCAGTTTTCTTGAAAGCAGCCGTTAGTTTATTGTATTGAGCTGCTATTTTTTCGGCATGATAAATATAGACAGGGGTGCCAAATTCATTGGCAATAGCGGTTAGTTGGTTATGTGATAAAGCCTCAGGCATTCTTGTTAATTAGAGATATGAAAAATGAATACTTTAAAAAAGTTTAAAATTGAAAATACCATAAAATCTGAAACGTATAAAAAAGCTAAGCTAAATTAGTATCATCATTTTCACTTTCTTCTTCTGAAATATTTTCCGTTTCTATAAAATCAATTGTATCTACCGCACTTATTTCATCTACAATAATAATAATTTCTTCTTGTTCTTCTTCACCAATGGTTTCCTCCTCTCCTGATTTTTCTTCAGCAGTTTCGATATTTTCTTCTCTTTCTATTTTTGTTGCTTCAATAATCTCCTGGTTCAGTATCTCTTTTATTTTAGGAAGGTCATCGGCCGAATTAATGCCAAAATAATCCATGAAAGATTTTGAGGTAGCATAAATAAGTGGTTTGCCAACGGCATCTTCTTTTCTTCCGGAAATTACAATTAATTCTTTTTCTAAAAGTTTCTGTACGGCATAATCGCAGTTGACACCCCGTATCAATTCAATTTCGGATTTGGTTACTGGTTGTTTATAGGCAATAATAGAAAGTGTTTCTATAGCAGCTACGGATAATTTTTTTAAGAACTTATCTCCATTGAGTTGGGCTATTGTTTTATGGTATTCTTTTTTTGTTAAAAACTGCCATCCACCGCCACTCTCCACCATTTCAAAAGAATAAAATTCAGAATCGTATTTTTCATTGATCGCATTTATCGCAGCTTCAACCTGCTCAGTAGTGGCACGGTCTTCAATAAATCCCAGGGCATTATTCACCAGTTCAACAAGGTCATTAATTGCCAAAGGTTTTTCACTGGCAAAAATAAGCGCTTCGATGTGTGGGATTATTATTGATAGTTCCATACCCCAACCCCCAAAGGGGCATTATTAATTTAAAATTTAAAATTTCCCATTTCCCTCTTAGGGTTTTGGGATTTTAACCCTGCAATGCTGCTGCACCACTTACAATTTCTGTTAGTTCTGTAGTAATAGCTGCTTGTCTTGCGCGGTTGTAACTAATTTTTAATGCTTTTAATAGTTCGTTAGCATTTTCGGTGGCTTTATCCATGGCGGTCATCCGTGCTCCATGCTCACTTGCATGTGCGTCAAGCATCGCCTTATACAATTGAGTATTTAATATTTTTGGCATTAATTCTTCAATCAAAATAGCTACATCCGGTTCAAAAATAAAATCGGCTTTTGCTTCGCCTTTTTTAGTTTCGGTTTTCTTTATGGGCAAAAATTGCTCGGCTGTAAATATTTGAGTACCGGCATTTTTAAATTCGCTGTAAATGAGTTCTACAGCATCAATTTCTCTTTTGGCAAAAGCAGCCATTGCGTATTTTGAAGCTGCAACTACATTTTCAAAATTAAGGTCAGAAAATATATTCCAAAATTGATCGACAACTTTGTATTTATTTTTATTAAAATGCTCGTAACTTTTTTTACCTAGTGGTAGTATTTCTACATTTCCTTTTGCAAATTGAGCAGGATATTTTTCATTAATTATCTGTTTGGCCAGTTTAATAAGATTACTGTTATAGCCGCCACATAAGCCCCTGTCGCTCGTAATTACAATTAATAATACTTTTTCCACAGGCCTCACTTTAGTAAGCGCCATATTCACATCTCCTTCGGCATTGCTCACTATATTGCTCAGCATTTCCTGGAGTTTCTTAGCATAAGGTCTCATTTGTATGATAGCATCCTGAGCTCTTCTTAATTTAGCTGCACTCACCATTTTCATGGCTTTAGTAATTTGCTGAGTACTTTGAACGCTTTTTATGCGGTTTCTTACTTCCTTTAATGCTCCACTCATATTAATTTTTGTTTACGGGGTGCAAAGTTAAGTGAATGAATGTATAAAACCATGTAGTGCATATATAAAAAGCCTCCAAAAGGAGGCTTTATAAATTTGGCGGTCAACTGGATTTAGATATACTTTCAAATGACCAGAGGGTGTGTAGTTCTTACGTCAGGATATTTAAATAAGTGCTTTTCGTTAGATTCTTAAAGGGATCAAAAATATCTATCTCTTTATAATTAATTTGGTTGAAGAAGTTATACAAATGCCTGCAAAGGACATTTTTTTAACCAAAAAATAAAAAAAGATTCTATATGATGCTGACTCCTGGTTTGTGTTTTTGTTTCCTGCTTCCAATTAAAGGAATTTGCTGTACAAAATTGCCATTTGAATTAATCAATTAATAGTTTATCCAATTTTATTAAAATCCTTAGGCAAATAATTAAATTCTTTTTTGAAAGCGTTTGAAAAATTACTCAGGTTTCGATAACCAATCATTACACCTACCTGTGAAACTGAATATTTTCCTGAGCATAGCAACTCTTTGGCTTTATGTATTCTGTTTTTCTGATAATATTCGTACATGCTCATGCCAAATGCTTTTTTAAAAATATTTTTTAATTTGGTAGCACTCATTAATGCCATCCGGGCCAATTTTTCAATACTGGGAAACTCCGAATTATAGGCTTCCAGTAAAATGGATTCTACTTTTAAAATACTGTGAACATCTTTTGACGATGGCGGAAAAGTGTTTCCGGAAATTCCATTTTTCAAAATATTTTCTAAAAAATCTTCCAGCAATCTTAAAACACGATTATTTATATAAAGTTCCGGTGATGCCAAACCGGAATTATCTGCAAAAATTTCAGCCAATAGCTTTTGAGATTTAGCATTTAGAAAGGCCTGGAAAACATTTTTCTGTTTAAAAAGTGTATAATTCGCAGTATCAGGATTTACGATCTTCGCTTTAAGCCATTCCTCTGTAAGTTGGATCGTTAATCCATTTACATAAGTTCCTTTGGCAAGTTGCAGCTGTTGCGGAACCAGGCTGTTGGTCATTAAAAACGTACTGTAATTTTCTTCTTCGCAATCAACAATGACTTTATCATTTATAAACAAAGAAAGTTTTTGGCAATTGGTATACAAATAAAAATAAAGGATTAAATAGTATTTATCTGAAGGTTCGCGTGTAAAAATAAAATCTGTATTTAGCTGATAATCTACTATGCGGTAATTAAGCCCGGGTTCTAAACTATATACTTTGGCAAAACCTGTACCGAAACTTACCGGATAAATAATCACATTCTTATCAGGATCTGCATTTAAATGAGAAGAAAAATCACGAATCCATTCCTTCAGGTCTGAATGTCTTGAAATAAAATTAACTGGTTTTTTTTTCTTATCAGCATTCATTTGCTTTAATACTATTTCATTAATAACAAGAAAGTGAAACTTTTTTACCTAAGAGACCATTCTTTTAAAATACAAATACCTATTAACATGATTTATTAAAAATCTAAATTTTTCTATAACCTAAAAGTAGGAGGTTTCTTTCATATTCTTTTTTGTTTTAGGCTAGTTGAAATTTTTATTTATAAAAAAATAGCTCCTTGTATTTCGTCATTTACAAAATATTTAAAAATGATAATTGGTTAAAAAACTACTGGCCAGTGAAACACCGGCCAGTAGCAAATTTTTATAAAATAAGACAGTACTAAATGATCAGCATGGCATCACCATAGCTGAAAAATCGATATTTATCTTTGATAGCTTTTTTATAGGCATCCATCATTAAATCGTAGCCTGCAAATGCACAAGCCATAATCAAAAGACTTGTTTTTGGCAAATGAAAATTAGTGATCAGTGAATCGGCAATATTAAAATTATAAGGCGGATGTATAAAATGATTTGTCCAGCCTTCAGAAGGTTTTAATAATTTTTGCGCAGTAAAAGAAGTTTCCATAGCACGCATGGTGGTAGTTCCTACGGAGCAAATTCTATGTCCCGATTCTTTGGCTTTATTTACAATTTTACAGGCTTCGTCTTCAATGCGGTAATATTCCGCATCCATTTTATGCTTGCTTAAATCTTCCACTTCTATCGGGCGAAAAGTGCCGAGGCCAGTATGCAAAGTAACTTCTGCAAAACGGATACCCTTTATTTCCAAACGCTTTATTAATTCGGGGCTAAAGTGCAAACCTGCTGTAGGCGCGGCAACTGCTCCTTCATGCTTGGCATAAACCGTTTGATATCTTTCTTTATCTTCTTCATCCGGTTTACGTTTAATATATTTTGGCAACGGAGTTTCGCCCATGAAGTATAGCATTTTTCTGAATTCTTCTTCCGGGCCATCCCAAAGAAAACGAATGGTGCGTCCACGGCTTGTTGTATTGTCTATTACTTCTGCTACCAGTTCATCATTTTCTCCAAAATACAATTTGTTACCTACACGAATTTTACGTGCCGGATCTACTATCACATCCCAAAGGCGGTTTTGCTTGTGCAATTCCCTTAAAAGAAAAACTTCAATCTTGGCGCCTGTTTTTTCTTTACGGCCATACATACGCGCCGGGAATACTTTTGTGTTATTTACCACAAACACATCTTTGTCATCAAAATAATCAAGAACGTCTTTAAAATGTTTGTTTTCAATCTTGCCGGTTTTTCTTTCTATCACCATCAGTCTGCTGTCATCGCGGCGTTTGGTAGGATTTTGTGCAATAAGATTGAGAGGGAGGTCAAATTTAAATTGACTTAATTTCATGTACAATTATAATTTAAAAGTTAATTGTTACATGCCATTTACTGTTTTTACAGAGATACGTACCTGCCGTGGCAGGCCACTTATCATGTTACGGCATGATTTTTAAAGGGTGCAAAGGTAAGATTAATTTTGAAATATTATATTGTCAAATTTTTCAAAAATCCAATTATTTAACTTTATGAAGTTTTTATTAAATATTAGGAAAATTAAAATTATATTATTTACATTTACATTCAATCCTTTCCTGAGAATTCCAGCTTCTCTTCATCACAACTTTTCGTTTTATCAATTACCAATTACTATTTATCCAATAGTCCCTTAGTGAAAACTATTTTCAATTCATTTCTTGCGAATTAATCCCGTGATAATTTTTGTGTTCATGAATTAATAAATATTAGTAGTCCTGTCATCCATTTTGTAAAAATCATTTTTCAAACCCCAATTTATTGCTATAACCCCTAATGATGGCTGATGCCC
>DATCMY010000513.1:0-4051 GCA_036565505.1 Hanamia sp. | reverse complement strand
CAAAAGTATTTTTTGGATTGTATGGAAAAGAAAATAAACCCAATCAAAAAGGATTGAGCCGCAAACATGTAATAGAAGCATGTGAAGATGCACTAAAACGTTTACAGGTAGAATACCTTGATTTATATTTTTGTCATCGCCCCGATAAAAATACACCAATAGAAGAAACCGTTTGGGCAATGAATACGCTCATTCAGCAGGGAAAAATATTGTACTGGGGCACCAGCGAATGGAGCGGCGTGGAAATAATGGAAGCCCATCGTGTGGCGCAGCATTATAGACTCATTGGCCCCACCATGGAACAACCACAATACAATTTGTTTGAAAGAAATAAAATTGAAAATGAATTTTTACCAATTTATGATACAGTAGGTTTGGGCACTACCATTTGGAGTCCACTGGCATCTGGCTTACTTTCAGGAAAATACAATGATGGAATTCCTAAAAGTTCAAGATTGGGATTGGAAGGACTTGATTGGCTGAAAGACCGTTTGATGGTGGAAGACAAATTAAAAAAAGTAAAAAAATTGGGTGAACTAGCCACAAAACTAGGCGTTACAACTGCCGCCCTTTCTATAGCATGGTGTATAAAAAATCCAAAGGTAACTACTGCTATATTGGGCGCAACTAAAAAACAGCAACTGCTGGATAATTTAAAAGCGGTAGAAGTAATGGAAAAACTTACACCCGATGTATTGGAAAAAATAGAAAAAATTATGCAGACAAAACCAGTGTTACAGGAGTTTTAAAAGCCTAAATTCAGCAAGTTCAGGTAATCGGCAGTCGGCAATCTGTAGTAACTAATTCATCAATTCACAAAAAAGAATTCTTAATCAATAAACAAATAATAATTATGAGCAAGTATGCAAATGCCGAATGGCAAGGAACCGGAAAAGAAGGAAAAGGAGTATTAAGCACCGAAACCCTTTCTCTAAATAATGCGCCTTATACATACGCAACCAGGTTTGGCGATGCCAAAGACGGCACCAATCCCGAAGAATTGGTAGCAGCAGCGCACGCAGGCTGCTTTTCAATGAAATTAAGTTTCATATTGAATGCAGCCGGATTTACACCAGATAAAATTGAAACCAAATGTGAAATTACTTTGGGCGATGGAGCAATTGTAAAATCGCATCTTACTTTGCATGCAAAAATTCCCGGTATTAGTAAAGAAAAATTTGAGGAATGTGCCAATGATGCAAAACTAAATTGTCCTATTTCAAAATCATTGAATCCAAGTATTGCCGTTTCAATGGATGCAACATTGGATTAAACGAAATATTTTTTTACAGGCCGGTATAAATTTTTTTTATACCGGCTTTTTTATTTGAAAAAAAATAATTTTCTTTTCAAATTTTCTACTTCCATCGTTATTGTTTTTATTACAATTCAATTATTGGAACCCATAAATTTCAATATCAGGTTTTTGTAATTTTTTAATTAAACATTTGTTTAATTTTAAACAAGTGTTTAACTTCGTCCCTTTTTAAAATAAATGGATAAAAGAGAAATCATATTAGAATCTGCCATAAAACTCTTTAGTACAAAGGGTTTTGAAGGAACTTCTGTCAGGGAAATAGCTACAGATGCCGGCGTAAACGTGGCAATGATCAACTATTATTTTGTATCCAAGGAAAAATTATTTGAAAGTGTAGTGGAATACAAGGCGTCATTTCTAAAAGTAGTTTTTACTGAATTAATAAATAATAATTCCCTTTCTCCAATTGAAAAAATAGATATTATTATTGATCAAACTATTGAAAGAAAATTTTGTAACCGTGATTTTCATCATTTGCTTCACAGTGAGTTATCTCTGGAACATCGTCCGCAAATGAGAGATGCTATAAGTGATATACTTCTTAAAAATATGATACCGGTTAAAGCCATTATCCAAAGAGGTATTGATGATGGAATATTTCAAAAAGTGGATGTTGAATTAACACTCACCACTTTAATTGGAACCATACATTATTTGCTTACTTCTGATACCATGTGCAGGAAAATTTTAGGTAAAAAAAAGGACTTCAATCCATTTCAAAATAAAAAATTAAAGGAAAGATTAAGCGTACACACTAAACAATTGATGCGTGCGCACTTATTGAAAAAATAAAATTTTAAAAGATGAACAGGGGATTTACAAAAGTTTTCAAGGCGGGTATGATTTTTTTGGGTGCATTTTTATTTTTTTCTCCCTTGTACGTAAAGGCACAGGAGGTAAAACCATTATCATTACAACAGGCAATAGATCTAAGTTTAAAAAACAGCAATCAATTAAAAGCCTCGGTAGCCAGAAATGATCAGGCTGCTGCTGAATTAAAACAGGCAATGGATAATCGTCTTCCAAATGCAAGTATTTCCGGATCTTACTTAAGATTAAACAACCCAAATATTTCTTTAAAAACAAAAGCATTTGGCGGAGGTTCTACAGATACATCCGGAAATGCAGGTGGATCACCTTCTGTAAACCAGGCTCTATACGGGATTGCCAATGTTTCTATGCCTTTATTTGCCGGTGGTAAAATCCGTTACGGAATTGAATCTGCAAAATATTTGCAACAAGCAACTTTATTGGATGCCGAAAATAATAAAGAAGGAGTAATTCTAAATACCATCAATGCTTACGTTAATTTATATAAAGCATCGGTAACAGTAAATGTGGTAAATGAAAACCTCGTACAATCAGAACATCGTGATTCTGTTTTATCACGTTTGGAACAAAATGGATTGCTGGCAAGAAATGATTTGTTGAAAGCTGAATTACAGACTTCTAATATTTCATTATCTCTGTTAGATGCGAAAAGTAATTTGGAAATGGCCAATATCAATATGGACCTGATGATTGGATTGCCTGAAACGACCGTTATTACAACAGATTCAACAAGTTTTCTAAAAGACTTTGAACTAAAAACAATCGGAGAATACGAACAACTTGCTTTGCAAAACCGTAAAGATATTCTCGCACTTTCCTTCAGGCAAAAAGCCGCGGCTTACGGAATATCGGTAGCCAAGGCAGAATTATATCCTTCTATAGCCTTAACCGGCGGTTATATTGCGGCTGATGTACCTCATCTGCTCACGATTACCAATGCGGTAAATGTGGGAATAGGCCTTCAATACAACCTGGGCTCCTTATGGAAAACAAAAGCAAAAATTTCTCAGGCACAGGCTCACGAAAAAGAAATTGTGGCCAACCAGGCTCAACTTGATGATGATATAAAACTACAGGTGAATCATGAATTTCAAAATTATTTGCTAAGCCAAAAGAAAATAGAAGTGTATAAAAAAGCAGTTATCCAGGCAGAGGAAAATTACAGGATCACTAAAAATAAATATGATAATGCTCTTTTAAATACCACCGACCTACTCGATGCCAATGTATTATTATTACAATCAAAAATAAACCTGGCAGTAGCCAAAGCAGATGTGCTGCTGGCCTATAATAAATTATTACAAACAACAGGAACATTATCAAACAATCAATAAATAAATTTTTGTAAATAAATTTTATGGAATCAGAAAAAGAAGAAATTTCTAAAAGTAACGGAGCAAGTAAAGGAAATCAAAAACCTGTACCGGAACCCAAAAAAAGCAGTAAAGTTTTTTTTATAATTTTAATAGTAATGCTACTGCTCGGTGCATGGTTTGGAATTTCAAAATATACGTATGCCCAACATCATGAAGAAACAGACGATGCACAGATAGAAGCTGACATTATTCCTGTGATACCAAGGGTTTCCGGGTATGTAAAGCAAATAAGGGTCAATGATAATCAATTTGTACACAAAGGTGATACATTGATAGTAATAGATGACCGTGATTTAAAAATGAAACTTCTGGAAGCAGAAGCCGCTTTATCTACAGCTAAAAGTAATGTAGATGCAAGCCGCGCCAATACACAGGCTGCACGTTCGGGCATTGCTACTTCACAAGCGGGTGTTTACACCATCAATGCTCAAATAGAGGCAGCCAAAGTGAATTTAACCAGGGCAACACAGGGTTATGATCGCTATGCCAATCTTATAAAAGATCATTCAATTACATTACAACAATT
>DATCMY010000512.1:0-2939 GCA_036565505.1 Hanamia sp. | reverse complement strand
GGGATGGCATCTATCTCGGCCTTACTTTATCATTCTAAAAAATTTATGTTATGGTAAAAATATTTTTTCTTTCATTGCTAACAATTACGCGTGTATTAAATGCAATTTCTCAAAATGAATCTGATGCTATTACCGGACGGTGGATGAGTTCAGAAAATAACCTTGAAGTTGAAATTTATAAATCGGGTAATCTATATAATGCCAGGGTAATCTGGATTGATGGCAGTAATGATAAAAGAAGGCCTATGAATGTAAGATGCGACATAAAGAATCCTAATGAAGCATTACGCAGGCGGAAAATAATCGGGCTTGAAGTAATGTATGGACTTGCATATAATGCAGATCAAAAAGAATGGATGAATGGAAAGATTTATGATCCCGAAAGTGGTAGGGAATGGAATGCGAAAGCATGGCTTAATAAGGAAGGTTATCTAAAAGTCCGCGGTTACTGGGGCCTTGAGTTCATAGGAAAATGTTTATTATTTAAAAAAGTATCATAATTCATAAAATCAATTAATGAAAAATTTTCAGGAATTTATTACAGGTTACGGGTCACAGGTACAAATATTTTTATTTACAGCTTTATTTTTTATTAGTTGGAATATTGAAAATATTGCCGGGGTATTATTTAATTATCAAAAATGGAAACACGCTTTTATAAATGCTCCTTTTATATTTACAAATATTCCCGGGCAATTGCTGCTGGGCCTGTCCTTTGCCAAAACTATTGAATGGACTTCCTTTCATCATTTTGGTTTATTATATCTATTACCTGTTGTCCATAGTTCCTTATTGATCTTTCTGGCAACTTTTGTTTTTCTTGATTTAGGAGAATACATTTATCACGTTATCATGCACAAAGTAAAAAGGCTTTGGATGTTTCATTTGGTGCATCACAGCGACCCTGTGGTGGATGTATCTACCACATTGCGCGAACATCCGGGAGAAAATATGATCAGGCTTTCTTTTACTCTGCTTTGGATTTTTCTAAGCGGAGCTGTATTTTGGGCGATATTACTAAGGCAAATCATCCAGACATTTACCACTTTATTCGCACACATTAATTACAGGCTTCCTGAAAGATTAGATAAAGTAATCGGATTGATTTTTATCACTCCAAACCTGCACCAGGTACATCATCATTATAAACAACCTTATACCGATAGTAATTTTGGAGATGTGCTAAGCATTTGGGACAGGATCTTTGGTACTTTTAAAAGAATGCCCTTGGAGGATTTAATATTTGGTGTGGATACCTATATGAATAAAAAAGAAACAGGCAATTTTAAATATTTATTCAAAATCCCTTTTGGAAAATATAGATTTCAAAAGTAAAATTTTACTTTAAAATAATGGGGTGCATTCCAAATTGTCGCTACCGTTTCGTGGGTGTGGTCGGACACCGGCCATGCCGGAAAATTTTACAGACAAAACAAAACTTTCTTTTAAACAAAATCTGTTAGTCCTATTACTTTAAAATTTTCCATTATAGAATTTTCAGATTCCCTTCAGATTCACCGGTTATTTTACACAAATCTTAGTCATTACAAAAATTTAAAAACACAATCATGAAATTTAAAAAAATCTTCTTTCCTTTATTAACACTTGCTCTTAGTGTTTCTATTATTAGTTGCGGCGACAATAACTCTGAGAAAAATGAAGGGATGGAATCTACAGAATCAACAAAACCTGATACAGTCTCCACCAATAAATTGGATACAACTTCTGCAAATACGCCTATACCTGCAGGCAATATTGCTTTAGATAAATTACCAGTCGGGGTAAATGAATTTGTAATAAAAAACTACCAGGGCTATAAAATAATTAATGCCACATCCGATCCTCTTTGCCAGGGTGGCGATGCAATTGATGTAGCGATTACAAAAGGTGGCTCACCTAACCTTTCACTTATCTTTAAAACAGATGGCACCTTTGTACAACAGGAAGAAGATGTAGTATTATCTACGCTCCTCAAAAAATAAGCGATGCATTGAAAACCAGATATGCAGGTTATTCCGCAGGAGACCAAATTGAAAAATTAATCCTTGCAGATAAATCAGTTCAATTCCTTATTGACCTGGCGAAGGGTAAAGTTTCAAAAGAAGTGATATTTAGTTCAGAAGGTAATGTGGTTTGTGAAAGTAAATAAGGCTACTTCCTTCCTGATTTTAAATAAAAATGTGCCTTTCATTCTGTGAAAATATTTGCAGTATGAAAATGAAAGGTTTTTTATTAAAGCACCAACATAAGTGCATGTAACATTTCAGTTTGTTTTGAAACATATCCTTTTTGTGCTTCAATATTTATGTATTGTTTATTTTTATTGCGATAATAAACACTTAATGATCCATCATCAGATACATGGATGTTGTCCTGTAAAACAGCATTGAAGTTTTTAGCCTTAAGCTTTTCAAATAGTTGTCGTGAGGTGGTCAGAAAATAATCGTCAGGATCTGATTTAGGTACTATGTTAACCTGCTTTGCATTTTTAAAAAGTTTGCCTCCTTTTAAATAGCTATTGATGGAATAATTCCCATCGGAATTATTATGTACCGCAATGATGATTTTAGCTGTCATTAGTTGCCGCAAAATCAAATTGGCAAAATTCTTTACTTTAACAGCGGCAACAGGAGAATAGTTTCCATAAAACTTAAGCGATAACATTATTCCCTTTTCTGAAAAAATTCTATTAGGATCAAAAACATAACTTCTTTTCAAATAGGTAAACCTGATCAATCTTTGTTTATTGTTTTCAATTTGTATAAAAGCTAAATTATTGTGTTTTATAAAAGATGAAACTACCCGCTGTCCTGTTATTTCATTATCATGCAGAGAAATGAAAATAATTGAGGAAGCAGCGGGATTTCCTTTAATTTTTAAATGGGTAATATTATCATAAAATTTAAAATGGATTAAACTATCGCCTTTATTCTCCATTC
>DATCMY010000511.1:0-4224 GCA_036565505.1 Hanamia sp. | reverse complement strand
GAAAAATCACAAATTTTGCAGACTTGCTTCTTGAACTTTCTGTAATTGATTATTTTTATGACAGCGAAGAATTTATAGAAATACCATTCATATCCCACAATAGGTTTAATTATATTGTGGACAAACTTTACAAGAATAATGTTTACAACGGCATTGTTTTAAACTTTGATAAACTAACAAAATTTTTAGAGCCAAAATACAATGTGAAATTTGAATATGACTTGTTGAACCAAGAAAACTATTTGGGAAAAATTGAATTTAATCCTTTGTCCATAAGAATTTCAAGTAAGGCTAGAGTGGATAAAAATAGATGGCGATTTACGTTAGCTCATGAAATTGGACACTTAATACTACATAGTTCCTTATTAAAAGAAAGGATTAATGAAAAAAATGACACAGAAAATACTTTGGCATTAAAATATAGTAGCTCAAATAAAAACTCTGAAAGACTAGAGGTTCAAGCAAACTTATTTGCAAGCTATCTTTTATTACCAGAAAATATTTTAATCCCAGTCATGAATTCAATTTTCATAGAGTACCGCATTCATAGAAAATGTCTTTATCTTGACAACCAACCTGTAAATCAAAAGGAAGTTTTTGAAATACTTTCAAGATTAAGTCTTTCATTTGAAGCGTCTATAGAATCAATTAAAATAAGATTAATAAAATTGAATTTACTAATAGACAAAACTGATTATAGAATTGGAACGTTAATTCGAGAGTATCTGAAATGAAAGTATTGCTATCCTGCTATCCATCCTCAGCAATATCGCAGTTTCTTTTTTTTAATTTCTTTTGGACAAAACACTTTACAATCCACCCGCTTTCACCACCATCCCCTCTCCAAACCTTTTCTTCACACTATCAATCGCCTGATACAGCTTAATCATTTCCTGTGTGTCTTCAAACAAATGAATTTGATAGTTCCCCGGAATTAAATTCGTGAACCGGATGCCCAGCATCCTGATCAGCATTCGCCGGTCATACAATCTTTCAAATAATTCTTTTGCCGTCTTAAATAAAACATGATCTGCATTGGTGTATGAGATGGATTGCTGTTTGGTAAATGTTTCAAAATTGGAATACCGAAGTTTAACCGTAACACAACCGGTCAGTTTATTTTGTTTACGCAATTCAAAAGCAATCCGTTCCGTCATTCGGATCATTTCAGCGCGCATAAAGTTCATGTCAATAGTGTCCTGACCAAAAGTGTTTTCAGTAGAGATAGATTTTTGTTCATGGTAAGGCACCACCGGCGTATCATCAATACCATTGGCGCGCCGCCAAAGTTCTGATCCATTTTTCCCTAAAAGGTTTTGCATCATTTCTACAGGAATATCACTTAATACTTTTACTGTTTCTACTCCCATTTTTAAAAGTAAAATAGCGGTTTGCTTTCCAATGCCGGGTATTTTTGCAATATTTAACGGAGCCAAAAAAGATTTCTCATTTCCAAAAGGAATTTCAATTTGCCCATTTGGCTTTACCTCATTGGTGGCTACTTTTCCGATCAGTTTATTGCTGGCAAGTCCATACGATATTGGTAAGCCACTTTCCTTTACAACCTTTCTTTTTAATTCATTGGTAAATTTTAAACAACCGAAATATTTATCCATCCCGGTCATGTCCACATAGAATTCATCAATAGAAGATTTTTCAAAAAGCGGTACAGTATCCTTTATAATGTCGGTTACTAATCCTGAATACTTGCTGTATTGTTCCATATCGCCACGCACTATAATTGCATGAGAACATAGTCGCCGCGCCACTTTCATTGGCATGGCACTGTGAATACCAAACTTTCGGGCTTCATAACTGCATGATGCAACTACGCCGCGATCACCGGTTCCTCCAATCAAAACAGGTTTCCCAATCAACTTCGGATTGCGCAATTGTTCCACGGAAACATAAAATGAGTCCAAATCCAAATGAGCAATATGTCGCTGATTATTTAATAGCATAATTCGAAATCCCTTATTAATTCCTTATAACCAAAAATGTAGAATTCCTCAATTTTTATTGCCTCCACCTTGCGGGTTAGAGGGCTACAAATCCGCATACTTTCTCTCTTTATGTCGAATGCGTAAATGAGATAACCGATAACGGCTACAACTACAAATCCGCATACTTTCTCTCTTTATGTCCCACCTTCTCCATCTTATTTACCTCAATACTATACACCCCAAAATCATTCACCACCTTTCCCATTATTTTATAAAACCCCCTACCCTTTATTCCATAATATCTTAGTGAATCCGGAAAATGCACGGTATCTATCCAGTCTAAATTCACATCCAAAAAAGTACAAAAAGCCATTCTTTCTCCTTTTACTGTTGTCACACTTTTATGGTCTATAAAATAACCAAGGGCCGTAACTACTTTGCCACAATTATTACCAAGGTCTTTTGCTTTCGTGTATGCATGGCCGTTGTAATTCACCATCTCAAATGGATTACACATCGGGAAATCCAGCAATTCAGTTTCATCATACAGATCATCTATCCGGTTATCCGGCAATTCGGGTAATGCGAAATGAATCGGCTCTTCTTCAAACATGGGCTGGCCAATAATTGCATGAGCCTTATTTTTTTTCTGTAAAAAATTAGCCTCCCATAATAATTTCTTTTTCGACTTTCCGGTAAACCGGAATGCGCCAATGCTGATCAGCATATTCAGTTGTTCTTTAGTAATATCAGTGCGTTCAATAAAATCCTGCAAATGAAAATAACTCCCCGCTCTTTTTCTTTCGGTAATTATTTTCTCTGCCATTTCTTGTTGTAGCGATTTGATGTGAACAAAACCTGTATAGACATCATTGCCTTTTATCGTGGTGAGATATTCACTTTCATTCACATCAGGAAGATGGATCGCAGCGCCTGTTTTCCGCAGTTCTGAGAAATACAATTCCGTACTGTAAAAACCTCCAAAGTTGTTGATCACGGCAACCATAAATTCTTTTGGGTAATACGTTTTCAAATAGAGGCTCTGGTAACTCTCCACCGCAAAGGAAGCTGAGTGTGCTTTGGAAAAACTATAACCTCCAAAACTTTCAATTTGCCGCCATACTTCAGCGGTAATAGCATCGGGGTAATTTCTTTCTTTGCAATTCAAAAACCATTTCTCTTTAATCCGCAACATCTCCTGGTTGCCACGGTATTTACCACTCATGGCCCGGCGTAAAATATCTGCCTCACCCATATCCAATCCAGCAAAATGATGCGCCACTTTTATAACATCTTCCTGAAACACCATTACCCCAAAAGTTTCCTGCAATAGTTCTTTCATTATAGGATGGATGTAATCAATATTTTCAGGGTCATGGTATCTTTCAATGTATGCCTTCATCATGCCGCTGCTGGCCACTCCGGGGCGTATGATGGAACTGGCTGCCACAAGGGTTATATAATCATCACATTCCAGCTTTTTAAGCAATTGCCGCATGGCAGGGGATTCTATATAAAAACATCCAATGGTTTGCACCTGCTTAATCTGTTCGTTTACCCGTTTATCTTTCTTGAATTTCTTGAAATCATGGATGTTTACATCCACACCCTGATTTTCTTTTATCAGGCGTAAACTTTCTTTAATGTGCCCAAGTCCACGCTGGCTTAAAATATCCAGTTTATACAAGCCCACGTTCTCTGCAACAAACATATCCATCTGCACAGTAGGGAAACCCTTTGGTGGCATAAATACGGTTGCATATTGGTAAATGCTTTCTTCTGAAATCAACATGCCGCCGGGATGAATAGATAAATGATTCGGGAAATTTTCTATTAGTTTTCCGTAACGCAAAATCTGTTGTTGTATTTTATCATCGGGGTTGCCACCTGCAGCCAACTGGTCTATTTCTTCTTTGGGCAATCCAAAAACTTTCCCCAATTCTCTTACTACTGCCCGGTATTGAAAAGTAGAATACATGCCTAATAAAGCCACCTGTTTTTTTCCATAGCGTTTAAAAACATAATCAATCACTTCATCCCTGTCGAGCCAGCTAAAATCAATATCAAAGTCGGGTGGCGAAGTACGGTGTGGATTCAAAAAACGTTCAAAATATAGATCTAGTTCTATCGGGTCCACATCTGTTATTTGCAGGCAATACGCCACAATAGAGTTAGCTCCACTGCCACGGCCAACATGATAAAAGCTTCTCGATTGTGCATAGCGGATAATATCCCAGGTAATAAGGAAGTAAGCATTAAATCCTAACTCATCAATAATCTT
>DATCMY010000510.1:0-11983 GCA_036565505.1 Hanamia sp. | reverse complement strand
CCATTGGATACATTCACCTCTTCATCACAGGAGGCGATTGATGATCTTCCATTTTAAAAAATGGGTTGATAATAAATTTAAAATAAAGTTTTAAAAATTCGATTCAATAGGAAATTATCAGATAAAAATTTAAGCAATATTAATAATTAAAGTTTTCAGGATAAAAACCTGACACTAATTATGCAACAAAAAATTTCTCTCAAACTTCTTCCGGGCGATGCAGCCGATAATACTTCTATTATTGAAAGCATTGCAAAATCATCAGGCAAAAAAATTCATGAAATAACAGGATTTCACCCGCTTAAAAAATCCATTGATGCAAGAAGTAAACCCGTTTGGGTCAATTTGACGGTTAATGCATTTATTAATGAACCTTATCATCAAAGGATATTACAAACTCTTGATTTTAAAGATGTAAGTAATTCATCCAGAAAATGCGTCATTATTGGTGGTGGCCCGGCAGGAATATTTGCTGCATTGCAATTTTTAGAATTAGGGATAAAACCTGTTATTTTAGAAAGAGGAAAAGATGTGAGAGCCAGGAGAAGAGATATTGCTTTTTTAAACAAAGAGGGTATTATCAACCCGGAAAGTAATTATTGTTTTGGCGAAGGAGGCGCAGGCACTTACAGCGATGGAAAATTGTATACGCGAAGTTCTAAGCGGGGAAATATTGACAGGATTCTAAATCTCTTTGTACACTTTGGTGCAGATGAAAATATTCTGTATGAAGCCCATCCGCATATAGGAACCAACAAACTTCCCAACATTATTACAGCTATGCGAAAGCGCATAGTAGATTGTGGTGGAGAATTTCATTTTAATAAAAAAGTAGCAGACTTTCTTATTCAAAAAGACGAAATGAAAGCCGTGGTAACCGCTGAGGGGGAATCATTTTACGGTGATTCCTTTATTCTTGCTACCGGACATTCAGCCAGGGATATTTTTACTTTATTGCACAAAAAAAATATAGAAATTATTGCAAAAGGATTTGCATTAGGAGTAAGAATAGAACATCCCCAGGAATTGATCAACAATATTCAATATGGGAAAAGCAGTAATATGGATGATAGCTTTTTGCCTCCTGCTTCTTATAGTTTAGTAGAGCAGGTTGATGGTAGAGGCGTATTTTCTTTCTGTATGTGCCCCGGTGGAATTATTGCTCCCGCGGCAACTAACAATGGCGAATTGGTGGTAAATGGCTGGAGCCCGTCTAAGAGGAATAATCCTTATGCCAATAGCGGTATGGTAGTTCAGGTAGAAATTGAAGATGTAATAAAATATAATTCCGGGGGAAAGGAAAATGATTTTTCTGATCCTAACTCTCCATTATTAATGATGAATTTTCAAAAGGAAGTAGAAGAGAAAGCATTTGCCGCCGGCGGAGGAAAATTTGTTGCTCCAGCCCAGCGTATGGTAGATTTTGCAACAGAGAAAATGTCAACATCATTACCGCAATGCTCCTATATTCCGGGAGTGCATTCTGCATCTTTAAAAGAAGTGTTGCCTCCTTTTATTCATCAGCGATTAAAAACGGCTTTTAAATTATTCGCAAAAAAAATGCCGGCAAGAAATAAGCAAACCGGATATTTTACCAATGAAGCAATATTGGTAGCAACAGAAAGCCGGACATCTTCTCCTGTTCGAATTCCACGCGATGAACAATTTTTGCACCATCCTCAAATAAAAAATCTATTTCCCTGTGGAGAGGGCGCTGGCTATGCCGGAGGTATTGTAAGCGCAGCAATGGATGGTGAAAAAGTGGCATTGGCATCTTATACTTTAACAGGAAAATAATTATTTCTCCTTTTTGAAATGAATAGGAAGGTTACGTCCTTAGTTAATGAAAATTATTATATAAAAATGTGCAACCTTAACCTACGTTCAATATCTTCGTAACTAGATATTTCTAAAATGAAATACTTTTTATATAAAAATTGAAAATGGACATATTAGAATTACAAAATTTAAAAAAATATTACGCTACTCAAAAAGCAGTGGATGATATCAGTTTTTCAATTCCACAAGGAAGTATTTTTGGTTTGCTGGGTCCAAATGGCGCTGGTAAAACTACCTTGCTACGGATGATCACGGGAATTTTTTATCCTGATAGTGGCAATATTTTATTTGAAGGAAGAAAGTATGATCCTGTCGCGGATATTCCGAAAATAGGCTACATGCCTGAAGAAAGAGGTTTGTATAAAAAGATGAAGATTGGCGAACAAGCTTTATACCTTGCCAGGCTTAAGGGTTTGGACAAGAAAGATGCGATGAAAAAAATAAAAGAATGGTTTGTGAAATTTGAAATGGAAAGCTGGTGGAATAAAAAAGTGGATGACCTCAGTAAAGGTATGAGCCAGAAATTACAATTCGTTACGACCGTTCTTCACGAACCAAAATTACTTATTCTTGATGAACCTTTCAGCGGATTGGATCCGGTAAACAGCAATTTAATAAAAGATGAAATTTTTAAACTTTCTCAAAAAGGAACAACCATTATTTTCAGTACGCACAGAATGGAACAGGTTGAGGAAATTTGCGATAAAATAGTTTTGGTAAATAAAGGGAAAAAAATTCTGGATGGAAGTTTGGTTCAAATAAAAA
Source organism: Hanamia sp. (assembly GCA_036565505.1). GTDB lineage: Bacteria > Bacteroidota > Bacteroidia > Chitinophagales > Chitinophagaceae > Ginsengibacter. The sequence goes on along the minus strand of DATCMY010000510.1, from coordinate 9,379 downwards.
ATGATTTTAAGGAACACATTTTTAAAGTGGGTTTCGATGCAATACCGGCAACTTTTGACAGTAATGTTTTTAAAATTATTACCGAAAAAGAAAATTATTTTAATGTAAAAATTAATGACGGATATACGCCAGCTGAAGTTTTGCAGGAACTTTTAAATCATAAAGCAAGTATTATTTCTTTCAATGAAATACTACCAACACTTAACGAAATATTTATCAAGCAGGTAGAAGACACAAAGGCGGCAAGGGAATTTATAGGAATTAGCAATTAGCATAAGGCAATGGGCAATAAACCAATTAACTGATTAGTATGAATAAAATTTGGCTGATTATTAAAAGAGAATATTTAACCAGGGTAAGGAATAAAACTTTCATTCTTTCAACCATTTTGCTTCCTTTGTTTTTCATAGGATTCATTTTTGCATCCGCCTATTTTTCAATGCAAAGTGAGGAGGAACAGAAAGTGGCCGTGGTCGATAGTAATGGAATATTTAAAAATAGTTTCCAAAATGATAAGTATATCACGTATGAGTTTCCTGCTGATGTAAATGCTGATAATTTTAAGGAAAAGGGCTACTCGGCATTTCTTAAGATACCCCGAAATTACGATTCATCCGGTGATTCAATTTCCTTGATTTCCGATAAGCAATTAGGTATCAACGCGGAGGAAAAAATAAAAGACCAGATCAATAACGCCATAAGGAATAAAGCATTTCTTCAAAATAATATTGACAGAAGAATTCTTGATTCTATCAATAAAATTGAAGAGGATAGATTGTATAAATTTAGCCCGGTAATAAAACAGGGAAACAAGACAGAACAATCTAATTCAGGCCTTTCTTATGGTATTGGTTTTGGAAGTGGGATATTAATTTATATGACTTTATTTATTTATGGTGCTGCTGTTATGCGGGGCGTAATGGAAGAAAAAATGAATCGAATTGCTGAAGTGATCATTAGTTCAGTAAAGCCTTTCCAATTAATGATGGGAAAAATTTTGGGAATTGCCGCCGTGGGCATTACACAATTACTGATATGGATCGTATTGATCATAGGATTATCTTCTGTTACCTCTATTTTTCTTTCGCCAGATACTTTACAACATGCACAGACAATCAATTCTACTATGGGAGGAGCAGCAGGCAGCAGTTCTGCGGCCATGAATTTCCTTAGTGCAAAAAGCACTTTTTTATCAGCTAACTGGGGTCTTATTATTCCTTGTTTTCTGTTTTATTTTATAGCCGGCTACCTATTTTATGCATCATTATTTGCCGCTGTAGGAAGTGTGGTAAACGAAGATCCGCAGGAAGCGCAATCGCTGATGCTGCCAATCACTATGCCTATTATTTTATCATTTATTATTATGACTACGGCTGCAGGAAAACCAGATGCTCCCATTTCAGTTTGGGGAAGCATGATTCCATTTTCTTCTCCAATAGTAATGATGGCGCGTATTCCATCAGGAAGTGTTCCTGTATGGCAAATAGCGGTATCCATGATTTCGCTCGTGGTAGGTTTTATCTTAACTACTATGCTGGCGGCAAAAATATATCGTACCGGAATTTTGCTTTATGGTAAAAAAGTAACGTTCAAGGAAATGGGCAAATGGCTTTTTAGAAAATCATAGTTTATTTTTTCTGATGACCTGCAAATAATACCATCTTGATTTAATAAGTAGTCCAAAGGACTACGTTGAAATCTTAGATGGTATTATACCGATAGAAAAAGGTATTGGACTCTTTGATGGTATAATCGGTATAAAACTTTAAAAAAATTATTACAAATAAAAAACCCCGCAATGAATGCAGGGTTACTAATTTTTGAAATTTTTCTTTAAGCTTCTTTAGCCCCTTCTACTAATACCGTAGTTTTATTATTCAGTACTTCTACAAATCCACTTTGAATGGAAAAAAGAGAAGTTGAGTTTTTATCTTTTAGAATTTTTAGCTTCCCTGCTTTTAATGCACTAACAATCGGAGCATGTTTTTCCAATACTTCAAACATGCCACCAATACCGGGAAGTTGTACTCCATAGACTTCTCCGCTAAAAATTTTTTTCTCAGGTGTTAATATTTCTAAAGTCATAATTTTTATAATTAAGTCCGTGCTGCTTCCATCATTTTTTTACCTTTTGCAATGGCATCATCAAGATTACCTACAAGGTTGAAGGCGGCTTCAGGATATTCATCTACTTCTCCATCCATAATCGCATTAAAGCCACGAATGGTATCTTCAATAGAAACCAGTACACCTTTCAATCCGGTAAATTGTTCGGCCACATGAAATGGTTGTGAAAGGAAACGCTGAACCCTGCGTGCACGACTTACGATAAGTTTATCTTCATCACTTAATTCATCCAAACCAAGAATGGCAATGATATCCTGTAATTCTTTATAGCGCTGTAAAGTTAATTTTACCCTGTTGGCACAATCGTAATGTTCATCACCCACAATTGATGGAGAAAGAATTCTGGAAGTAGAATCCAATGGATCTACCGCAGGATAAATACCTAAATCCGCAATTTTTCTACTCAATACAGTTGTTGCATCCAAATGCGCAAAAGTAGTTGCCGGCGCAGGATCCGTTAAATCATCTGCAGGCACATAAACCGCCTGAACTGATGTAATGGAACCGTTTCTGGTAGAAGTGATCCTTTCCTGCATCAAACCCATTTCGGTAGCCAATGTCGGTTGATAACCAACCGCTGAAGGCATCCTTCCAAGCAAGGCAGAAACCTCTGACCCCGCCTGTGTAAAACGGAAAATATTATCTACGAAAAACAGTATATCTTTTCCTTTTCCGGTGCCATCTCCATCACGGAAATATTCAGCAACTGTCAATCCGCTCAATGCTACCCTGGCTCTTGCTCCCGGAGGCTCATTCATTTGGCCAAATACGAAAGTAGCTTTTGATTCTTTCAGTTCTTCCATATTTACCGAATCCAGATCCCATCCCCCTTCTTCCATACTATGAATGAATTTGTCCCCGTATTTCATGATACCTGCTTCAATCATTTCACGCATCAAATCGTTTCCTTCACGGGTTCTTTCTCCTACACCTGCAAATACTGAAAGGCCGCTATATGCTTTCGCGATATTATTAATCAATTCCTGGATCAAAACCGTTTTGCCAACACCGGCACCACCGAATAAACCAATTTTACCACCTTTTGCATAAGGTTCTATGAGGTCGATTACTTTAATACCAGTATATAATATTTCCGAAGCGGTACTTAAATTTTCAAATAATGGAGGTTTATTGTGGATTGGGCGACCGTTTTTCTTACTCACCTGGGGCAAACCATCAATTGCATCGCCGGTTACATTAAACAGGCGACCGTTAATTTCATCTCCTACCGGCATCAATATTGGAGAACCAAGATCCACTACTTCCATCCCGCGTTTCAATCCTTCGGTACCATCCATCGCAATGCAACGAACGCTGTCTTCGCCCAAATGCTGCTGAACTTCCATGATCAGTTTATCACCATTTGGCCTAGTAAGTTCCAGTGCGTGAAAAATTTCAGGAAGCTTGTTATCGCCTTCAAAATGCACATCAAGAACGGCTCCGATGATCTGTTTAATTTTTCCAATATTTGCCATACAATAATTATTAATTAGGTCTTATTTCAATTTGGCGGCAAAGGTAAGGGGATACTCTCAAAAAGACAACAATGATTACAGTTAATTTACCTGTTTTCGCAATGTTTTTTCCTTATAGAATACTTTCAAATTCTGTTTTAGGAAAAAAATGTTTGTTCCCAATGTCAAAATCTATTTTATAATCCATTGAGGGTAAAATTGATAAGGTAAGAATTGGTATTTTGGGTTCGCATTAAAAAAATAAACAAGCCATCAGGAGCGATTTCAAAATTTATTAACCTTGCAAAAATTGCCAAGTCAGGAAACATTGTAAATTCACAGTCAAAATATTCTAATTATTATGCAAAAATTAATATTCCTGTTTATTCTTTCTATTTCATTTTCTTTATCTATATCTGCTCAAAAACCTAAATCTGCTATTACTTTACCTAATGGCTGGAGTCTTTCGCCTGCTGGCCACGGATATTTATTGGGAGATCTTCCTTTAAATATGGCTGTAAGCAATTCTAAAAAATTAATGGCTGTTACTAATAATGGCCAGAGTACACAAAGCATTCAATTAATAGATGTACCGACAGGAAAAATTTTAGATAACATTGTTGTGGCAGAGAGTTGGTTAGGTTTAAAATTTAGCGCTGATGAAAAATTCTTGTATGCTTCCGGGGGAAATAATAACTGGATTTTAAAATATACCATTAAAAATAAAAAACTTTTTCTTGTTGATACTTTAAAATTGGGAAAAAAATGGCCTGAAAAAATATCACCTGCCGGAATTGATATTGATGATAAAAGAAATCTTTTATATGTAGTAACCAAAGAAAATAATTCACTTTATATTTTAAATCTGAAAACAAAAAAGGTGATTGGTAAATATCAATTGGATGCCGAAGCCTATACTTGTTTATTATCTCCTGATAAAAATGAATTATACATCAGTTGCTGGGGTTGCGATAAACTGACTGTGTTCAACACGAAAACGAGAACTATTACTTCACAAATAAATGTTGGTGATAATCCCAATGATATTTGCCTTACAAAAAATGGAAAATATTTATTCGTTGCCAACTCAAATGATAATTCTGTTTCGGTAATTGATGTACGATTAAAAAAGGTAATTGAAACTTTAACTTCATCACTGTATCCCAATGCACCACAAGGTTCTACTACAAATGGCGTTGCGCTCAGTCCCGATGAAAAAACATTATACATTGTCAATGCCGATAACAATTGCCTTACTTTATTTGATGTTTCAAAACCAGGGAAAAGTGTTGCAAAGGGATTTATTCCTACCGGATGGTATCCGACTTGTGTAAAAGCGATTGGAAATAAAATTTTTGTAACCAATGGAAAAGGATTTTCTTCATTTGCCAATCCTCAAGGGCCAAATCCGACCTACGTAAAAAGTAAAGTGATATACCAGAGAAGTGATACTTCAAGTGAAAGGCATGTTCAATATATTGGCGGTTTATTTATCGGCACCATGAGCATCATTAATGTGCCTGATATAAAACAACTGGATATTTATTCCAAAGAAGTTTATGCAAATACTCCTTATACAAAAGAAAAAGAAACACTTACTGAGGGTATTGAAGGCAATCCAATTCCCCGGTCATCCAAAGAAATTTCTCCAATTAAATATGTGTTTTACATTGTAAAAGAAAACCGTACTTACGACCAGGTTTTGGGCGATATGAAAGAAGGAAATGGAGATACAAGCCTTGTTTTATTTGGGGCTAATATTACGCCCAATCAACATAAAGTTGCAAGAGATTTCACCTTACTTGATAATTTTTATGTAGATGCTGAAGTGAGTGCAGACGGGCACAACTGGAGCCTTGGCGCTTATGCTACAGATTATTTGGAAAAAACCTGGGTTACCAGTTATGGTGGACGCGGAGGTACTTATGATGCAGAAGGAAACCGTGCGATTGCCAATAATAAAAATGGTTTTCTTTGGGATGATTGTAAACGCGCTGGAGTTAGCTATCGCACGTATGGTGAATTCGCTGATAATTATAAACCTAACATCCCGGTATTAAAAGATCATTTGTGTAATTACTATACCGGTTGGGATTTGAAGGTTCGGGATACAGTAAGATTCAGGCAATGGGAAAAAGATTTTGACTCACTGGTAAGCGTAAACGCATTGCCACATTTAAATACATTGCGTTTCCCAAATGATCATACAGCAGGAATGAGAAAGGGAAGTCCAACGCCGTATTCCTATGTAGCGGATAATGATTTGGCGGTGGGAATGTTTATAGATCACCTAAGTAAAAGCCCGGTTTGGAAAGAAAGTGTAGTATTTATTTTAGAAGACGATGCGCAGGATGGCCCCGACCATGTGGATGCACACCGCAGCCCGATTTATGTAGCAGGGCCTTATGTAAAAAGAAATTATGTTGATCACACACCTTACACTACCTCCGGAGTTTTAAGAACAATTGAATTGATATTGGGATTGCCGCCAATGAGCCAGTATGATGCCGCAGCAACACCGTTGTGGCGTTGTTTTACTTCCACTCCCGACGAAAGCGCCTTTAATTCTTTACCTGCAAATATTGATCTTAATAACACCAATACCGCCGTAAATAAATTATCACAAAAGAGCGAGACTTTTAATTTTGCAAAAGAGGATGCTGTTCCCGATTTAGAATTTACTAAAGTACTTTGGCAAGGGCTTAAAGGAATAAACAGCCCGGTGCCTTCACCAAGAAGAGCCGCGTTTATTATTCCAACAAAGGATAAGGATTAAAAACACAGACTGAAAATGTAAAAATATTTTTTGAGCTTTCATCTTTGGTTTATTGTTTCAGCGATGGTTCGGGCTGTTCGCTTCTATCTTTTTTGAGCACGGCTGCAAAACCCTTCAAAAAGGATATCCACTTCCATCCCGCAGCCATTCAACTGTAGAATCTTTGCTGATCTTTAGCTGATAAAAGAACTAAAGAAGATAGCCGAACCTATCAAGAAATATTCGTTCAATTTCTTCTTACAGCAGTATTTCCTGATTTAAAATATTTGCCAATAACCGGCAATCTTTGAAATTCTTTCCATTCTACATTTATTACAAACCATACATACAAAATGAGTAATAAAGTAGCAGAGGTGAAGTTGATGGTGTTTCCTTTAAAGAAATGTGTAATTGATTCATGAAGAAAATATAAGAGAACCACAATTACAATATATGCGGTAAGTTTTTTCCAGGCATAAGGAATGGGATAGTCCTTTTGTCCCCAAATAAAAGAAATAACCATCATGCTTCCGTAGCATAAAAAAGTTGCCCATGCACAGGCCATATAACCAAAATGGGGAATAAAAATAAAATTGATAAGTAATGTAAGGGCCGCTCCAATCAGCGTTATGTAAGCGCCTGCAATAGTCTTGTGAGTAAGCTTGTACCAAATGGAAAGATTGTAATAAATGCCGAGAAACATATTGGCCAAAAGAAGAATAGGGACCACTTTCAGGCCAGTCCAGTAAATATTTAATTTGCCAGGCTCGCTACTTAAAAAATATTTCCAGATATCAATATACATAGCCACTACCAGGAACATAATAGTAATGGTTATTACAAAAAATTTCATCACTCTTGCATATACTTTTTGCGGGTTTTGTCCTTCAGCCTGCTTAAAGAAAAAGGGTTCTGCCGCCATCCTGAAAGCCTGTATAAAAAGAGTTATTAAAATAGACAATTTATAACAGGCAGAATAAATGGCCACCTGATCTATGGCAGCGGAAAGGTTAGAAACCGGGGCAAGCCAGGAAAGCATAATACGGTCAAAAGTTTCATTAATCATTCCCCCAAAGCCGGCAATGATCAGCGGCATGGAATAAATCATCATGATTCCCCAAACCTTTTTATTAAACTTAAATTCAAAAGAAAAAAACTCTTTATACAAAAGAACCAAAGCAAAAAATGATGCAAATAAATTAGCAATGATGATATAGCCTACACCATAATCAGGTTTATAAAAAGTAGCAATAAAACCAAAGGGATTTTCTTTGGCCAACCTTGGGCACACGGACAGCAAAAAATAAATAATTCCTATCTGCAAAAGAATGGTTGAAACTCTTACCATTGCATACTTTCTGGGCCTTTGATCAAGGCGTAGCTTGGCAAAGGGTAAAGTAGATAAGGTGTCAAACGCTATGATCAATGCGGAATAAATAATGAATTCAGGATGATTATCTAATCTTAATAAATGTGCTAATGACGAACGCGAAAAAATTAAAATTGCAGTAAGAAAAAATGTACTGCATAAAACAGAGATGGTAGCAGTACTGTAAATATCTTTTTTGTATTCGTCTTTCGAAGCGAAACGGAAATAAGCAGTTTCTATGCCATAAGTGAATATCACATTTAGAAATGGAATGGCAGCATACATGATGCTCATATCGCCATATCCGGTGCTGGATAACTTGTAGGTAAAATATGGTGTTAGCAAATAAAATAAAAATCGTGCGGCAATGGAACTTACTCCGTACCAAATAGTTTGTCCTGCTAATTTTTTAATGCTGCTCAAAAAATATTGGGTTTAAAAAGGTCAAATTTAATTGTATAATATTTAAAGTAAAGACAAATATCAGGTTGGGAAAATCTTTTGTCTTTTTTAAAACCTGCCATCTTTTAATGTACATAAAAATTGTAGAAAATTTTGTTTATCTAATCTTGCCAATTCAATTACATCAGGATTATAAGAATATTGCATAGTTTTCTTTAGTTGAAAAAATAGTATCATGATATCAGAATGAGGGGATGGTAAATTTTTCTCTAATTGTATTTTATGGACATCTTCTTTTGTAAGAAAGCAGAGTAGTAGTTAAAACCCACATCTATCATCCATAATCCGCTATTCTTATTAATCTTCATAGTTAAATATTTTTTTTCTCCCCGCTTTAATAATCCCTTTTTCTTTTTTCACTTTTTTTCTTTTTTCTTTTGATGCTTTTGTAGGTTTAGTGGGTTTGCGTTTTTTTCTTTTTATTAAAGCATTATTTATTAAAAGATGGATTTTTAATATTACCTCATCTTTATTTCCTAATTGTGTCCTTTCAGTTCGGCTTTTTACCAATAGATATCCGCTGCCGGTTATTTTATTGGCCAATTTTTCAAGAATAATATTTTTTTGATCTTCCGTTAATATTTCTGAAGAAGGAACATGAAACCATCCTTCTACCATGGTTTCGACCTTATTAACGTTTTGCCCACCTTTTCCGCCACTGCGGGCTGTTTTAAATTCTATTTCTTTTAAAACATTTATCATTGCATAAAAATACAAAATTAAAAGAGCAAATTTCTTTGCGAAACGTTACTTCCAATAAATTCGTAATTTGTAGCCTTAATTTTTATAAGAGCAAAAAAAAATTCATTTTTGCATATAACCATCAGTAAATGAAGTTAAAAGATATATACCCATCCCTGTGCGAAAGAAAGGCCAATGGTAAAAAATCATTTGCAGTTCTGGTTGATCCTGATAAGGTGAACGAGGAAAAAATGCATAAGCTTATCAATCTGGCTATGTCTTCCGGTGTTGATTATTTTTTAGTAGGAGGAAGCCTGTTGATTTCAAATTACCTTGATGAATGTGTTCAATTTATTAAAAACAATTGTACTATTCCTGTAATGCTATTCCCCGGAAGTTCTACACAGGTTTCAAAATATGCTGATGCGCTTCTATATCTTTCCTTAATCAGCGGCCGCAATCCCGAATTATTGATTGGCCAGCATGTAGTAAGTGCTCCGGTTATAAAACAAAGCGGGCTGGAAATAATGA
>DATCMY010000509.1:0-2251 GCA_036565505.1 Hanamia sp. | reverse complement strand
GTGTATGGTTTGCCTCGGAATTAATTCCTATGGAAAGTGTATGAATATGTTTAAATGATACGTAGCCGTTGGTTGGGCTCGAACCTAATTCTTATTAGAAGGAAGTGTTTTTGATCACCTTAAAATAACATATTTTTAAGGTACAAGTTGACTTTGGCATTAAGCATTGCGAAACTTTGTCAAACTGCTAACCGTTGATAGCGCTGATTGGGTTCCGACTATTTACAAGCAATTGAATGCCCTGACTTAACAAAGCATTATAAAATTGCATTGTGTAAACTGGTCTATATTTGCATGAATTTTCAATAATAATTCTTTCATTTTAAACTTATAGCTATCTTTGTTATTCAAATAAATTGTCATGACTAAATTAGATGAACTCAAAAAGCACTTAAAACGTGGTAAGGTATATCGGCGGTCTGACTTAGCTACATGGTCTAAGTCGATAGACCGCCATTTGGAAGCGCTTGTTGAAGAAGGTACATTGCAAAAATTGTCACAGGGACTTTATTATTACCCGGAGGAATCTGCATTCGGTAGGACACCGCCTGAAGATGAAGCCTTAATAAAGAGCTTTTTAAAAGATGACCGTTTCCTGCTGACCTCAATAAATGCTTACAATAGCCTTGGGGTGGGCACTACGCAGCTTTATAACCAAAGAATGGTTTATAACCATAAAAGGCATGGTGACTTTAAATTGGGCAATAAAAATTTCTCTTTCCGTGTAAAGCCACATTTTCCAAAAAAAGCAACCCCTGAATTTTTATTGGTTGATCTGGTGAATAATTTAGAGGTGCTGGCCGAAGATCCGAAGGAACTTTTGAAGAACATATCGTGGAAAGTCCGCACTATGGATACCAAAAAACTCGAACGTTCTGTATTGGAATATGGTAATGCCAGGGCAAAAAGAATATTTGCACCTTTGATGTCTGCTTAAAATTAATCAGCTATGCCAATAGATTACCTGCATAATCATAAAGATTTTCCAGCCCTGCTAAATATAGTATCGGATGAAACGGGCATACAAGCCGGGCTTGTCGAAAAAGATTACTGGATCATGCATGTATTGTATGGATTAAAACAACAAGGGTTTGAATTTGAGTTAAAAGGAGGTACATCGCTATCTAAAGGTTATCATATCATCGACCGCTTTTCAGAGGATATTGATATTCATATCAAGCCCCCGGCCAATATGGGTATCAATGAAAACCCTAAAAACAACAAGCCCAACAATATCGAGGCGCGAAAGAGATTTTATGATTGGCTGGCACAAGAAATTAAAATAGACGGAATTAACCACGGAGAGCGTGACCATGCGTTTGATGACATGGTATCTTACAGAAGTGGTGGTGTAAGACTGATCTACCAAAATAAAACCGAACCTATTGACGGTGTTAAAGACGGTATTTTACTGGAAGCTGGCTTTGATAAAGTTACACCCAATGTAAAGCTTACAATCAGCTCCTGGGCTTACGATAGGGCAAGGCAAACAGCCGGTATCGACCTGATCGATAATAGGGCTGTCGATATCGCCTGCTATCATCCAGGCTACACCTTCGTTGAAAAGCTGCAAACTATTGCCACCAAGTTCAGGCAGGAACAAGCCGATGGGGTCGAACGGCCAAATTTAATGCGTCAATACTATGATATTTATTGCCTGCTGGGTAATGACGAGGTATTGAGATTTATTGACACGCCGGAATATGAAACGCACAAAGCGGAGCGGTTTCCCGCGGTTGATCTGCAAATACCTATAACTGATAATGAAGCCTTTTTGCTTACCAATGAGGATACAAGATCTCGTTTTAGGAAAAGATACAAAAATACTGCATCGCTGTATTATAAGGGGCAACCTGATTTTGATGAATTATTTATCAGGTTCAAAAACTTTCTGTATAAATTATAAACAAATGCCAGGATTAAGAAATTAAAAGTCCATATCTCTCCATAGGCACGCATGAAACGCCACTGAGTTATACGGACAGTGACGTGCGCCTAGTTGGGCTCGAACCAGTGACCCACGATAATTTTGCTTGGAAAATTGCTGTTTTTTACCTATTTTTGGGTGTCTGAAAGGTGAAACCCCAAAGCGGCTCCCGGGCCTGTAGTATTCATCGTAAGGCGCTGAAAATCAGCACGAAACAAAGATAGGTATATAGCCCAGGTGGGCGCACAAAAAGGGTTTTAAAGCCCCTCGAAAACCCTCTAAGTCGCTGATTTAGAGGATTTTTTCATTTATTATCCCCTCAAC
>DATCMY010000508.1:0-2955 GCA_036565505.1 Hanamia sp. | reverse complement strand
ATATTTATGAAGCTGCCTCAAATAAATTTTTGTTTTTGCAAATTTCTCTTTCTTTAATTAGATGAGAAATGATTACTGTTTTTATTAAAGCTAGTTATTAGTTTGAGCCATTGAAAATTTAATAATAATCAAAAAAAATTGGTGACAGGCAAGGCCTCCAAAAAATAGGTTAAAATAATATAAATTAATATTCGATTAATTAACCTTTGTATATTTAAATTAATTCCCCCGGACCAAATGGTAAGAAAATTTTTTAATAAAATCGCTAATCGTACTAGAATCGGATTCCTGGCAGCTTTTGTGCTTTTGCTTATTTCTTATATCCTTACGTATATTTCAACACAAAAAGTTATTACACAGGATCACTGGATCAATCATACTAACGAGATTATTCATAATCTTGATAATATACGTGGATACATTACAAAAGGAGAGTCGGCTTTTCGGGGCTATATAATTACAAACGACAACCAATTTCTTGATGAATATGCGCAGAGCAAAATAGATACTTACAATACTTTTAGAACGCTTGATTCATTAACAATAGATAACAAGGAACACCAGGATAACCTTGACACCCTTCATGGATTAATAGATCAAAAGTTTGCAGGAATTCAAAAAAATATTTTAGATTTTTCCTCAATACATAAAATTATTCCAAAATTACTAGAGGGGAATGGTCAAGGAGTAGAAGCGAAAAAAAATATTGAAAAGTATATTTATAAAATGCAGGATGCAGAAAAAGAATTATGGAATATGCGTTCCAAAAGTGTTTCAGAATATTCAGACCTGATCAGGATATTAAATATTGTGTCGTTAATAGTAGCGATATTGCTCACTTTCTATTCAATTGGAGTTTATAATAAAGAAAATAAAGCTAAAAAAGAAGCTGATAAAAAAGCTTCGGAATTCAGAGAGCAATTACAAAAAAGAGTAAAGGAACTTGCGGAAATGAATGCAGAATTAATAGAGTTAAGGAATCTTGAAAAATATGCGGTAACCGGAAGAATAGCACGAACTATTGCCCATGAAGTACGGAATCCTTTAACCAATATTAATCTTTCCATAGAACAACTTCGTTCTGAATTTACAAATACTGAATCTTCCGAAATGTTGTTTAATATGATCACCCGGAATTCTGAACGAATTAATCAATTAGTAAGTGATTTACTAAATACAACGAGAGTGGCGGAACTCAGCTTTTCACAGGCTTCTATTAACGATATATTGGATAGCAGCCTCGAATTGTCCAGGGATAGAATAGAATTGAATCATATAAAAGTTGAAAAAAATTATGATCCCCATATCTGCCCGATTTCGGTAGATGTTGCAAAAATTAAAATTGCTTTTTTAAATATAATCGTAAATGCAATTGAAGCAATGAGAGAAAATGGTATTCTGCAGATTTCAACTTCCTATAATAATAATCTGTGCACAGTAAAAATTACAGATAATGGAAAAGGAATGACAAAATCTGAAATGGATAGATTATTTGAACCCTATTTTACCACAAAAGAAAAAGGAAATGGATTAGGACTGGCTAATTCTCAAAATATAATATTAGGGCATAATGGAAGTATTTCTGCAGAAAGTGAACCTGGTATTGGAACTACCTTTGCTATTAATTTTCGTGTAAGTTAATAAGATGATTTTCTTTCTAATCCATCTTACTTTTCCCGGAGCTTACTTTTGAGAATTGTTGTAGCTTTTTCAAAAGTTTCGTTTTTTCAGTATAAGAGGTATCATCGCCCATCAAAATCCCCCATGGTTTTAAGCTATCTACCTGCTCGCAAATTATCTTAATAAACGCAATGGCAGGCACTGATAAAAATAAACCTGAAATACCGGTTAAGGCCCCTCCTATTAAAATTCCTAAAATAGAAATAAGTGCGTTTATCCTTAACCGTGAAGCCACAATACGGGGCACTAAGAAATTAGTATCTATGATATGAATGCCATAAAATATCACGATAATCCACACAATATCGCTTGTATTGTTGGACGTAGTTAAAGTAACCAAAACTGTAAAAAGGGTAGCAGTAAACATTCCGATGTATGGGATAATATTTAATACTGCAGAAAGGACTCCGAAAAAAATAGCATATTTTATTCCTAATATTACAAGGCCGATTGAATTGGCGGAAGCTACAATGACCATTTCTATAAGAAGACCTACCATATAACTGCGTATCATTAATTTCGATTTGCTTATTACATTCTGAACATCGCTGTTATATTCTTTTTTAAAAACAATAAATAAAAAATTTCTAATGTGCAATCGATAATATAGCAGCAAAAAGGTATATATGGGCATCAGGATTAGTAGGAGCGCCGCTTCAGTTATAGAAAAAAAAGTGGTCTTAATGTAACCTGTACCGGATGTTTTTAATTTATCGGCCTGTTCACTAAAATATTGATTTTGCTCAGAAAAGGAAATGTTGAACTTATTTTTAATCCATGTTTGAAAAGCGATCAAATGTTCGTTGAGATGTTGTTTAATTGAGGGAACATCCTGTACAAAACTTGCAATCTGGCTACTGAGAAAATAAATAATTCCGGCTATAAAACCTATCGTGAGTAAAATAGCGATGGCAATTGAAAGTACTTTTCCTATTTTTTTTGATTCAAGAAAATTTACAATGGGCAAAAGCAATACCGTGAGCAATACTGCGAACGCCAATGGCACAAGAATGTTTTGAGCAGTGTAGATGAAAAAGCATATAAAAAAAATTACCAGAAACTGGAATCCGAGTTTTACATAAATGGGAGATTGATTATTAACTATCATTCCTTAAAATTATCATTTAATAAAATTAGATAAACAAAAAAAAACCTCACGCATTAAATGTATGAGGTTTTGTTTTTAATTATCGGGAATAGAAATTAAAGATCTTGAATCCATTTGATTACTTCATCTTTTGATTTTCCAAGCTTTTGTTGCATTCTCCCTGTCTC
>DATCMY010000507.1:0-12564 GCA_036565505.1 Hanamia sp. | reverse complement strand
CTGTTTTCGGTAGGATGATAAAAGCCTTGCGTCTTCTATTTTATCATATCGTAACCACAGCCGGTAGCCATTTCCAGCATAAGAAAAACAAACTATAATAAAGCATATAAATGTGAGAAAAAATTTTTTCATAATGAAAAGGTGATGATTCTGGTTTAATAATTATGGCATTTTCTTTTTAAGGGATGATTCTCTTATTATGATTTCTGATCGAAGTATATTTTACTGGTGGCTTGAATAGTAACATTTCCATTTAAATGATTAATGAGATTATGCGCAGCAACTTCATCCATTCAGATTATGTATCGTTTACCGCCCAGCTATGCGAGGTAATACAAATATTGGGTCTGCCGGCTAAATTATATAATGAGGCTTCTTTTTCTTTGATCATATAAATTAATGCTTATGTTCATTTTTAAATTATTTTGGCCATATTTTTTTCTATGTCGCCTGACATTATTTTTTTTAAAGAAGATTTCCTTATAATGAGATTGGATCGAATTATAATAGTATTGGTATTGTTAATATTGCTAATTCCTTTCAAATGATTAATAAGATTACGGGCAGTTATTTCCCCCATTTCCTTGCCAGGATAATTTATAGTAGTAAGCGCCGGTTCAATAAGTTTTCCAATGGCATCATTGTTAAAACCTACCACTGCAATGTCTTCGGGAATTTTAATTCCATTCTCTTTTAAGGTACGCATACATACAGCAGCCACAAAATCATTAGTAATGAAAAGGCCGTCAGGTAAAGGCTTCATTTTAAGTATTTGTTGGGCAGATTTAATTGCCGAATTTTCAGAAAGATCATTTACTATCAGTAAACTTTCATCAAAAGGAATACCTGAATTATATAATGCTTTTTGATATCCTTCAAATCTTTGAGAATAAACATTTCTTTTGAGGCTTGAGGTTATATGTACTATTCTTTTGCATCCCTGGTCAATAAGATGTTGAGTTGCATCGTATCCGCTTTTGATGTTATCAATAATTACAATGGTATTATCTCCATCCTGCTCTACACGGTCAAAAAAAATCACCGGTACTCCTTTAGCTTTGAATCGTTGAAAATGATTAAGGTCTTTGGTATCGAAAGAAAGTGAAGCAATTAAACCGTCTACTCTTTTTTCAAACAGGTTCTTAGCATTGGCAACTTCCTTTATATAACTTTCATATGAATGTGCAATTATAAGATCGTAGCCTGCATCGGTGGTTACTTTTTCTACTCCTGCCAAAACCGAAGTAATAAAATTACTGTTAAGCTCATGTACAATTATACCAATGGTCTTAGTGTGTTGGTTACGAAGATTACGTGCAAAGTGATTGGTTCTATATCCCATTTTCTCAGCCACTTCAAAAACTTTCTTTTTGGTTTTTTTATTAACTACCAGATCATTTTTTAAAGCCCGGCTTACTGTTGCAGTAGAAATGTTCAAAGCGGATGCTATATCATAAATAGTTACTTCTTTTCCTTTAATCATTTACAATCGTTTGCATTCATTATTTAATTAGGTAAAACTAAAATAAAAAAAATATTTTCTCATAAAAAATGTAATCGATTACATTTTATCAAAAAATTATCTAAATTAGACCTTTGAAATGAAAGGCAAATGCCTTTTGGTTTCATTAAAAAGATTGGCTTGAATATTACCAAACCCTTTAAAGATAAGAATTACAATAAAAATTATTTTATAGAATAATATGGAGTTGTTATTTTTTTGAATTGCTTTTACTTTTTAAAAAAAACCAATTGTTCATCTTCTGAAACTAAAAATGAGAAAACTAAAACGCTGCTTTAGAATTTTTGGTCTTTTTGTAAGAAAGTTATCTGAATAAGAAAGCGGATCATTTTATGAAAAAGAAATAAAAATAAATTAATATTCAATCAAAAATAAAACAACAATTATGTCAGTCATCACAGGAAAAAAAGAATTTTTTAAAAAGATTCCGGAGATTAAATATGAAGGCCTGAAAAGTGATAATCCTTTCGCATTTCGATGGTATGATGAAAATAAAAAAATTGCCGGAAAAACAATGAAAGAGCATTTAAAATTTGCATGCGCTTACTGGCATTCGTTTAATGGTAGTGGTGCAGATCCTTTTGGTGAGCCAACACATCTTTTCCCATGGAATGATAAAGAAGACGCGATCAAAAGAGCGAAAGATAAGATGGATGCGGCTTTCGAATTTATCACCAAAATGAATCTTCCCTATTATTGTTTTCATGATGTGGATCTCGTTGATTATACTAATGATGTAGCAGACAATGAAAAGAGATTGAAAGCCATTACCGCTTACGCAAAACAAAAGCAGCAAGATAGCGGAGTAAAATTATTGTGGGGAACCGCTAATCTTTTTTCCCACAGGAGATATATGAACGGCGCTGCTACCAATCCTGATTTCCAGGTATTGACTCATGGCGCTACACAGGTGAAAGCCGCGCTGGATGCGACAATTGAATTGGGCGGAGCCAATTATGTTTTTTGGGGCGGTCGTGAAGGTTACATGACTTTGCTGAATACGAATATGAAAAGGGAACAGGAACATCTTGCCAAATTTTTACACACTGCAAAAGATTATGCAAGAAGAAATGGGTTTAAAGGAACATTTTTTATTGAACCAAAACCTTGTGAACCAACCAAACATCAATACGATTACGATTCAGCTACGGTAATTAGTTTTTTAAGAGAATATGATTTGATGGAAGATTTTAAATTAAATATTGAAGTAAATCATGCCACTCTTGCGGGCCATACTTTTACACATGAGTTACAAGTAGCCGCAGATGCCGGTTTGCTGGGAAGCATGGATGCCAACAGGGGCGATTATCAAAATGGATGGGATACCGATCAGTTTCCCAATAACATTAATGAATTAACTGAAGCGATGCTGATCATCCTGGAAGCGGGTGGATTTAAAGGTGGTGGAATTAATTTCGATGCTAAGATCAGGAGAAATTCTACCGATCCTGCAGATCTTTTTTATGCACACATCGGGGGTATGGACACTTTTGCCAGAGCTTTAATTATTGCTGATAATATTTTAAATAAATCTGATTATAAAAAATTAAGAGAAGAGCGTTATGCGTCTTTTGATAAAGGAAAAGGAAAAGCATTTGAAGAAGGGAAATTGACTTTAGAAGATCTGAGAAACCTTGCTGTAGAAAATGGTGAACCTGAAGTGAGAAGCGGAAGACAGGAATATTTTGAAAATATCATTAATCGTTTTATCTGATCAACTGCTAAACCAAAACTATGTCATTAGTCAATACGTCTTCAGCCTCTGTTGTTACAAGTTACAACAAAGGAAATCCTTTCTATATTACCTTGCTCACGTTGGTAGCAGCATTGGGAGGATTGCTGTTTGGTTATGATACTGCTGTGGTGAATGGGGCAGAAAAATCGTTGGTAGCTTTTTATATTCAGGCCATCACTGATCCTGCCCATTATCAATACGCGGTGGCAATGGTAACTCAATACAGAACATTGATGGTGATTGTTCTTTTTATCATTTTCCTGATTATCTGCGGGCAGATTATACGATTGGTAGGTGTAAAGAAAGGAGGAATTGCCTGTTTAGTTATCATTGGATTATTAATATTGTGGGCAACAGGATTTACAGGAAAGCCGGTACCAACTGATGCAGCTTCCCTGCAGGATGTTGCCGATGTTATTAAAGGTTTTTTAATAGCCAGCGCATTGATTGGTTGTGTGATTGGTGGTGCTTCGGCAGGATTTATTTCAAAATCCCTGGGAAGAAAAAACGGACTTCTGATTGCTGCCGTAGCTTTTTTTATTTCTGCAATTGGAGCCTGGAAACC
This sequence comes from Hanamia sp., assembly GCA_036565505.1. Classification (GTDB taxonomy): domain Bacteria; phylum Bacteroidota; class Bacteroidia; order Chitinophagales; family Chitinophagaceae; genus Ginsengibacter. Next base: position 8,742 of record DATCMY010000507.1, on the reverse strand, counting down.
TGAAGCCTTCAATGTCTTTGGAACGGAAGATGCTTATTCCTTTGTAATTTTTCGCATCATTGGTGGAATAGGTGTTGGTATCGCTTCCATGATATCGCCAATGTATATTGCTGAAATTGCTCCTGCTAATGTGCGTGGCAAATTAGTTTCTTTCAACCAGTTTGCTATCATCTTCGGCATGCTGTTGATTTACTTTGTCAATTATTTTATTGCACAGCAAGGTGATGAACAATGGTTGCTGACCGAAGGCTGGCGATGGATGTTTTTTTCAGGCGTAATCCCTGCAGGGATTTTCTTTATACTTTTATTCTTTGTTCCTGAAACACCAAGGTATTTAGTGATGAAAGGCAAAGATGAAAAAGCATTAAAAGTATTAAAAAAGATCTCCGGAAATGACAGTGCTTCTAAAATTTTGCAGGAAATAAAATCTACAACGCATGAAAAGAATGTTCCCTGGTTGTCTTATGGCTTCTTCATTATTTTCGTTGGCATCATGCTTTCCGTTTTCCAACAGTTTGTAGGCATTAATGTTGTTTTATATTATGCAGGAAATATTTTCCGTAATATGGGATCATCAACTGACTCGTCTTTGTTACAAACGATAATTGTAGGCATAGTAAATCTTCTCTTTACGGTCCTTGCTATTTTTACTGTTGATAAGTTTGGCCGAAAACCATTGATGATTATTGGTTCGATAGGAATGGCTGTTAGTATGATTGCACTTGGGTTTGCCTTTTATTTTAATCAATTGGGGATAGCCGCATTAATATTTATGTTGACTTATACTGCCGCATTTGCCATGAGTTGGGGGCCGGTTTGCTGGGTATTGCTTGCTGAAATATTTCCCAACAGTATTCGCAGTGCGCTTTCAATTGCAGTGGCAGCACAATGGATAGCCAATTGGGTAGTATCGCTTACCTTTCCTATTATGAATGATAATGTATGGTTGACTGAAAAATTTCACCACGGATTTTCATATTGGATATATGGTGTTATGGGAATTTTATCCGCGTTCTTTATGTGGAAATTGGTTCCTGAAACAAAAGGGAAAACTCTTGAAGAAATAGAACATTTGTGGAAGAAAAAACCAGAACAAACTGTTGAAGATGCTCTTTTAACCAACGTTGAGTTTTAATAAAAAATATTTTTATAATCTGTAATGGCAAGCCGAATGAAAAAATTTAGTTTTCTTTTCATAACCTGTATTTTTCTTTTCAGTAATTATGGAGAGTCTCAAACTCCCGCTTATTTAAATCCATCACTATCCGTTGAGGCAAGAGTCAATGATCTTGTTTCAAGATTAACTCTCGAAGAAAAAGTAGGGCAAATGCTCAATTCAGCGCCGGCTATCGATCGTTTGGGAATTCCTGCATACGACTGGTGGAATGAATGTTTGCATGGAGTGGCAAGGACCCCGTTTCATGTAACCTCATACCCACAGGCAATTGGAATGGCCGCAACATTTGATGTCAACTCCATGAAAAATATGGGAGATTTTACATCTGACGAAGGGCGTGCTATTTATAATGAGAGTAATCGAAATAATGATCGTAGAAGATATTTGGGCTTAACCTACTGGACGCCGAACATCAATATTTTTCGCGATCCAAGGTGGGGGCGCGGACAAGAAACTTATGGAGAAGATCCTTTTCTTACAGGTAGTATGGCAAAGTCATTTGTTGAAGGATTACAAGGCAACGATCCAAAATATTTGAAAGCTGCTGCATGTGCCAAGCATTATGCGATTCATAGTGGCCCGGAATCTTCAAGACATACCTTCGACGTAAACGTAAGTAATCATGATCTTTGGGATACTTATTTACCCGCTTTTAAACAATTGGTTGTAAATGCAAAAGTTGCCGGTGTGATGTGTGCTTACAATGCCTATGCCGGGCAACCTTGCTGTGGTAGTGATAAATTGATGGTAGATATTTTACGAAATCAATGGAAGTTTACCGGGTATGTTACCTCAGATTGCGGTGCCATTGATGATTTTTATGAACAGCACAAAATGTTTCCCGATGCAGAAAGTTCTGCAACCGCTGCAGTGTTGCACGGAACGGATGTAGAGTGTGGCAACACGACATATAAGACGCTTACACAAGCTGTGCATGATGGAAAATTAACTGAGAAGGAAATTGATCAATCAGTAAAAAGATTATTTACCATTCGCTTTCGTTTGGGAATGTTTGACCCGGTTAAAATGGTAAAGTATGCGCAAATTCCAATTACCGATTTGGAAAGCCAGCCACACAAAGACCTTGCATTGAAAATGGCAAAGCAATCTATTGTTTTGCTTCGTAATAAAAATAATTTGTTGCCACTTAATAAAAGCATCAAAAGGATTGCAGTGTTGGGGCCTAATGCAGATAATGCCAACACGCAGTTAGGAAATTATAACGGTCAGCCTTCTGTTGTCACTACAGTATTGCAAGGCATAAAGAATAAATTAAAGAATGCAGAAGTGTTTTACTCAAGAGCAACCGACTTTACGGCTACAGAACCTCAGGATTTTTCAAAACTGATTGATAGCCTAAAAGATGCTGATGTTATTATTTATGTCGGGGGAATATCTCCAAGATTGGAAGGAGAGGAAATGAAAGTGAGTAAGCCTGGATTTAGCGGTGGCGATCGCACAACGATTGCATTGCCTAAAGTTCAAACCGATTTTATGAAAGCATTGAAAGCGACAGGTAAACCGGTTGTGTTTGTAATGATGACAGGAAGCGCTCTTTCTATTCCATGGGAATCTGAAAATATTTCAGGCATTATCAATGCATGGTATGGCGGACAAGCGGCTGGAACTGCAGTAGCAGATGTTTTGTTTGGTGATTATAGTCCGGCGGGAAGATTGCCGGTAACATTTTATAAAAGCGATTCTGACCTTCCCCCGTTTGATGATTATTCCATGCAAAACAGGACTTATCGGTATTTTAAGGGAGAAGCATTATATCCATTTGGTTTTGGACTGAGCTATACAAAATTTGTTTACAGTAATTTGAAATTATCAAAAAAAACGGTTTCTAAAAACGAATCAGTAGATGCAGAAGTAACAGTTACCAATTCCGGAAAAAGAGCAAGCGACGAAGTGGTGCAATTATATATCACGCATGTAAAGGGCGGACAAGATGTGCCTCTATATTCTTTAAAAGGATTCAAGCGTATTCATCTTGCTCCCGGGGCTTCTGAAAAGGTGAAGTTTACCCTCAAGCCGGATATGATGAAATTGATAAATGATGACGGGGAAAGCATACTGGTACCCGGTAAAGTAAAAGTAAGTATTGCAGGATCTTTACCTTCTAAAAGAAGTGAAGAACTGGGTGCTGCAAAGCCGGAAGAAATAGTATTTACTATCAAATAACTTTGGCACTAAATAAAATAAAATGAATGGTTGAAGATGCGGTAATAGAATTAACTTTAATTGCAATTCTCCCTGGATCTTCAAAATAAAAATCTAGAAGGAATTTCAAGCAAAACTGAAAATAAAAAACACTCATGCTACTATTAGGAATTGATATAGGTACTTCTTTTATAAAAGTTTCAGTAGTTGATGCAGCTACTCAACAATGTGTAGCAACTGCACAATATCCTGAAACGGAAAATCCGATCACTTCACTTCAATCCGGATGGGCAGAGCAATCTCCTGAAATGTGGTGGGAGCATACGGTACAGGCAATCAAAAAATTAAATAATTACAAAAAATTTGATTCAAAAAATATTGTAGCAATTGGTATTTCATACCAGATGCACGGTCTCGTTGTGGTAGATAAACAACAAAATGTTTTAAGAGATAGTATTATCTGGTGCGATAGCAGGTCGGTGCAAATTGGTGAAAATGCTTTTAATGAAATTGGTGAAGAAATTTGTTCTTCCTGTCTTTTAAATTCACCGGGAAATTTTACTGCATCAAAATTAGCATGGGTAAAAAATAATGAGCCGGAAATTTATAAGCAGGTTGATAAAATAATGTTGCCGGGCGATTTTATTGCCATGAAATTAACTGGCGAAATCACCACAACCTCTTCTGCCTTATCCGAAGGCATTTTATGGGATTTTCAAAATGATGAAATTTCAAAAGATGTGATGCGTAATTTTGGTTTTGATGATTCTCTTATTCCAAAAGTGCAGCCATTGTTTTCTCCGCATGGAAAATTATTGCCGGAGATAGCCAAACGGTTAGGCTTAACCGAAAATATCCCGGTTACTTACAAAGCAGGTGATCAACCCAACAATGCATTGTCGCTAAATGTGCTTAAGCCTGGTGAAGTAGCCGCCACCGCCGGCACATCGGGTGTTATATATGCTGTTACTGATCAGTTATTCAGTGACAAGTATTCGAGAGTAAACGCATTTGCACATGTAAACCATACATCGGAAAATAAACATTTAGGTGTGTTGCTATGCATTAACGGAACAGGCATCATGAACAGTTGGATAAAAAAAATGTGTGGTGATGGTTTGTCATATAATGAAATGGATGTGCTTTCATCAGAAATTCAACCAGGCAGCGAAGGCTTATTTATTTTGCCTTTTGGAAATGGTGCTGAACGGATGTTGCAAAATAAAATGGTTGGTGCTCACCTCAACAATATTGATTTAAACAAACATACCAAGGCGCATATATTTCGTGCTGTTCAGGAAGGAATTGCCTTTGCATTTCGATATGGATTGGATATTATGCGGGAAAATAATTTACACCCAACCATCATTCGTGCCGGCAAAGCCAATTTATTTTTGAGCAATGTTTTTATTCAATCCTTTGTAAATGCAACAGGCGTTGCAGTAGAATTATATGAAAATGATGGAAGCGTAGGAGCAGCCCTGGGAGCGGGTATTGGCGCAGGAATTTATAAATCATATAATGATGCTTTTTCCAATTTTAAACCTTTGGGAAAATTTGAGCCAACAAATGTTGAATTGTATAATAAATTATACATTGAATGGAAAAAACTGTTAGAATCGCGTTTGGGATAAATGTCATTCAATTGTTTTTTGAATAGCTACAGCAGGAGTATCATAGAGACAAATGTATCCACAAGGATACATTTGTTGATAAAAGAATTAAACGTTGGAAATCTTCCTTCCGTTTTACTTTTTGTTATTAATTTGGTATTCAGTAAATTACAAGTGTGGAAACATTTATTAAAAATATAATTCTGAATCATTGCATTTCAAAACGGGTTTATATTTTATTCTCCATAATATTTTTTCTTCCTTCTTTCTCATTTGCGCAAAAAGTAATTTCTATTAATATTAATGAAGGAATAAATCCTTCTACAGCAGAATATATCCAGCAAGGAATTGAAGAAGCGCAAAAGGAAAATGCCCAATGTCTTCTAATCCATTTAAATACACCCGGAGGATTGTTAACTTCTACAAGAGAAATAGTTACAGATATTATGCAATCGCAGGTTCCGGTTATTGTGTATGTTTCTCCTACCGGCGCTCATGCGGGTTCCGCAGGAGTATTTATTACGATGGCAGCAAATATTGCGGCTATGGCTCCGGGAACTAATATTGGCGCATCTCATCCTGTTACTTCAGAAGGAAAAACGGATGCCGTAATGAATGAAAAAGTAACAAATGATGCCGCTGCTTTTATAAGAACTATTGCAGAAAAAAGAGGTAGAAACATTATTTGGGCAGATGATGCTGTGAGAAATAGTGTAGCCATAACAGAAAAAGAAGCCCTTGAAAAAAATGTAATTAACCTCATTGCAAATGACGATAAAGATTTACTAAACCAGGTAGATGGAAAGCAAGTGGAATTGAATAATGGATCTAAAATTCTGCATACAAAAAATGCAACAGTAGAACCATTTCAAATGGGATTCTTCCAAAAAGTTTTAAGCCGGTTGAGTGATCCCAACATCTCTTATATAATAATGATGCTTGGATTTTATGGGCTTCTTTTTGAACTGTTCAGTCCGGGTGCAATTTTTCCCGGAATTATTGGAGTTATTTGTTTGATACTTGCATTTTATTCTATGAGTTCAATGCCTGTAAACTATGCCGGGATTGCCTTGATTGTTTTTGGCATTATACTTTTTTTGCTGGAAATAAAAATTATTAGTCATGGCCTTTTAGCCATAGGTGGCATCATTTCTGTATTGTTGGGTTCCATGATTTTATTCCGGACAAGCCCCACTGAAAATTTTGTTACTTTATCATGGAGTGTAATATTATCTGTTACCGCAGTTTCTGCTTTGTTTTTTCTTTTTGTTATTACAATGGGTTTGAAGGCTCAACGTCCAAAATCAGTTTCAGGCATTAATGCTTTGATTGGTAAAAGAGCCGAAACCATTAGTACACTTGATCTTTCGGGCGAGGTAAAAATTATGGGTGAAACCTGGAGAGCGGTATCTCTCACCCGAAAAATAAATCAAAATGAAAAAGTGATTGTAAAAGAAATAAAAGGCCTTACTTTATACGTTGAGCCAATCGATGAAGCTTAATCAATCCATAAATTATTATATCAATTCAATTTAAAAAATAAAAAAATGCAACAACTTCCATTAGGACTTCCTATTATCATTATAATTGTATTTATCCTTTATATTCTCGCCAGTTCCATACGAATTCTCCGGGAATATGAAAGAGGCGTAATCTTCAGGTTAGGGCGGATACTTGACAATGGCGCAAAAGGTCCAGGGCTTATTTTGTTGATTCCGATAATTGATAAAATGGTAAAAGTTAGTTTACGTACTGTGGTTATGGATGTACCGCCACAAGATGTCATTACATCGGATAATGTTTCTATAAAAGTAAATGCGGTAATCTATTTCCGGGTGGTAGATCCTCAACTGGCAATTATAGAAATTGAAAATTATTTGGTCGGTACCTCTCAACTTTCTCAAACTACTTTGAGAAGTGTATTAGGACAATCGGAACTGGATGATCTTCTTTCCCAAAGGGAAAAAATTAATATTCGCTTACAACAAATTATCGATCAGCAAACAGAACCATGGGGTGTAAAAGTGACGCATGTAGAAGTAAAACAAATTGACCTTCCCCAGGAAATGCAGCGTGCAATGGCTAAGCAGGCCGAGGCAGAAAGAGAAAGAAGAGCCAAAGTAATTTCAGCGGAAGGAGAATTCCAGGCTTCACAAAGGCTTAGCGATGCAGCTAAAATATTGAGTGAACAACCAAGTGCATTGACTTTACGTTACCTTCAAACTTTGCGTGAAATCGCAACAGAAAATAATTCAACAACTATTTTCCCTGTGCCGATTGACATCTTAAAACCTTTTATGAAAATCAATGAAGATGAGCAAAAGAAGAAGGAAAGTTAGAGATAAGAATTATGCTTTTAAAAGAATTAAGGTTACGAACAAACTATCTTTCAATCTTATGCAATTTCTATAAAGAAGTATTGGAATTACCAACTGTTTATTCCAATGAAAAAAGCATTACAATTTTAGCTGGCACATCAAAATTAATTTTTGAAGAAACAAGTGATATCGATAATCCTTTTTATCATTTCGCTTTCAATATTCCCTCCAATAAATTTGAAGAAGCCTTTCAATGGATGAAAAAAAGGGTGGAACTTTTATGGCTTGATGATTATAAAAGCTATATCGCCGACTTTGTAAATTGGAAGGCAAAATCATTTTACTTCATTGACCCCGCTGGAAATATTCTTGAGTTGATTGCAAGGTTTGTATTGAAGGATGCTGTTGATGAAAAATATTCGCCTGCGCAAATCCGTAATGTGAGCGAAATAGGATTGGTGTTTCCTATTGAATCTTTTCAAAAAGATGTTGATAATTTTAGAAAGCTTTTTCCAATTCCTTATTTTGATAAACAGTTGCCCTTGCAGCATTTTAAAGCTATAGGAAATGATGAAGGGTTATTTATAGTAGTACCGGAAAACAGGATTTGGTTTTCAACAAAGAATAAAAGATCACAAATTTTTCCAATGCAAATTTCATTTATGGAAAACAATAAACTGTATGAGTTAGTGATGTAATTTATTATTATAAAGCCGAACTTGGAAATACTATCAATATTAAAACTTCAATTCTAAACTTCCTTTAATACCAAATTTTGAAATGCCAGGATTGTTTAAATAATTCAACCTCCACACGGCATCTATTCTTATTAAATGAAAAATATTGGCTATTCCTAAACCCGTTTCGATATAAGGGATTTTATTCGGTATTGTAAAATGGTAATCTATTGTAGAGTCATAGTATCCATTAGCAATTTTATTGGCCTGCGACATATCTCCTATTACACCCCGGAAAGTAAATAGCGAGCGCCATTTTAATCTTTTTAGTAAAGGGAAATACTTGAATGGAAAACTTCCGAAAGATTGTTGAACAGCAAGGCTTACATATTTATCAGTTGCAAATTCATACCTGTTCATATTATTGTAAGCATACTTATTGTAATAATAAGTATCATTCCCTTTTTGTACATCCAGTAAAACGATCGGAAGCACGCCATTGGTTAAGCCTGCATCAATAGTATAAGACAATTGTCCTATTCTTCCATCTGTAAAATCGTGTTGAATATTAAGGTTCCATTTACTGAAATCAAAATCACTTTTTAATAATCCATTGTTTACTTTGATGCCTTTTGTGTAATTAAGCGTAATAATGGGATAATTACTTCCAAGGCTTCCTCTGCGGTAATGTTGAGTAATATATTTTTCTTTATAAGAATATCTCAGAGAAAATATTGCTTCATTAACGGTATAATTATTATTAACCCCGGGTGTATTTATGTAGGGCTTAAAAT
>DATCMY010000506.1:0-5084 GCA_036565505.1 Hanamia sp. | reverse complement strand
AAAGATAAAACTATTTCCAATATTGTCATTTGCAGGGCTTGCTTTAGCCATATTATTAATTTCCTGCAAAAAATTTGTACAGGTAGGCCCACCGCCAACACAGGCTGAATTAAGCAAAATATTTTCCAGCGATCAAACAGCTAATTCTGCAACCATTGGACTTTACTATCAGATGGCCGCAAATAACCTAACATTTTTTAATGGAGCTATAACTGTTTACACAGGATTGTCAGGTGATGAAATTGTAAACGTAAATGCAAATTCAGGCTATGATGCCTTTAAGATTAATTCCATTCAGTCAGATAATTCTACTATTAATTCAAAATTCTGGAATAATGCTTATACTTATATTTACCAGGCAAATGCTGTTCTCGAAGGATTAAACAATTCTACAACACTAACTCAATCTGTAAAACAGCAGCTCGAAGGTGAAATGTTATTTACACGGGCGCTTAATTACTTTTATCTGGTAAACTTATTCAATGATGTTCCACTTGAAAAATCCACGGATTACAATGTAAATAGTGTGATGCCACGTACCGCTTCTAAAAAAGTTTATGAACAAATCATTGCAGATTTGATAGTGGCAAAAAACCTTTTGAATAGTAGTCTTCCCACTTCAACTAATACAAGGCCCAATAAATGGGCAGCTACAGCATTGCTTGCAAGGGTTTACCTCTACCAAAAGGATTGGGCAAATGCAGAAGAACAGGCTTCCGAAGTAATCAATTCAGAAGCTTACAATCTGGAACCCAACCTGAATAACGTTTTTATTTCAACATCGCAGGAAACTATATTTCAGCTTATGAGGCCAACAAGTAATACTAGTGAAGGTTCTGCTTTTATTCCTGCATCTACATCCGCGAAGCCGGTATTTGCAGTTACAAATTACTTGTTAAATGAATTTGAAACAGGCGATAACCGTAAAACAAGCTGGTTGCGTAGTAATACTGTCAATGGACAATCTTACTATTATCCTTATAAATATAAGGTAAGAAGTAGTACAACGGTTTCAGAATATTATATAGTCATCAGGCTTGCAGAATTATATTTAATAAGAGCAGAGGCCAAGGCTGAACAAAACAATATAACCGGCGCTCAGGCAGACATTAACATCATCAGAAATAGAGCAGGATTATTAAATACAGCAGCAAGCACAGTTTCCGATTTACTAACGGCCGTTGCAAATGAAAGGCAGGTAGAGTTATTTGCAGAATGGGGGCATCGCTGGCTTGACTTAAAAAGGATGGGCACTGCCGATGAAATATTAAGTATCCGCAAAGGCCCGGCCTGGCATGCTTCGGATACTTTATATCCTATTCCTTTTACTCAAATACAACGCAATCCATTTCTTACTCAGAATAGTGGGTACTAATTTTTTTTCACTTTTTAAAATAGAATAAATACAGTAATCAATATAAAATAAATACAATGAAAAATAAATTCATTTTTCTTATGCTTCTTTTTTTCTTCAATCCTTCGTTTTCACAACAGCAAAAAGGGAATTATCCTCAAATAGGCAAACCTTGTCCGGGCTTTGTTTTTAGCGATGTTCAGTATTATCAAAAAAGTAAAGTTTCACTTGCTGATTTTAAAAACCAATGGCTTATACTTGATTTCTGGAATCGCTATTGTGGAGTGTGTTTAGGAAAATTTCAGGCTACAGATAGTTTACAAAAGAAATTTTCTAACCAGGTAAGAATTATGTTAGTTGGCTATACCGGTTCTCAATATACTCATCACTCTGATGATAAGCCAATACGTGAGTTGTATGAAAAGCTTCGTGTAAGGCTTCACATTGATTTATCTATCGCTTATGATTCAGTATTATTTCATCAGTTTGAGATTGGGGCATGCCCTTATATAGTTATTGTTGATCCTTCTGGTGTAGTTCGGAGCATTACAACTGGTGTTAAATGAACAGGACATTGAAGATATACTTTCCAACAAATTCCCCTCTTTACAAAGGGCATATATAGAAGAGGGGCTATAATTTATACATCACCTTAAAAAGAACCCTGTAAGAGCTTTCATTCTTAAACAGGGTTCTTTTTTAACTCAATCAAAAACTGCTTAATAAAGAGTTCAAATTAATTTGGACGTTTTATTTGATCTGTACCTGTCGCCATTGATGGAAACGTTGTAATTGCAGATGTAAATCCTCTTAAACAATCTTTATCAACACCAGCATCACATGGAGAACTTACCTGGTTTTTTTCAGATTGAACATAAAAGTCGTCCGCACTTGGAATGTATCCATTAAGATGAGTTGCATCATAAGTAACTTCATACCAATATAATGAGGTATTTTTTATATTAGTTGTGTTATTATTTGCAAAAACAAATGAACTAACCGCAACAATCATTAAAACAGCAATAATGCCTAAAATATACTTTTTCATAATCATATAATTTAAATGAAGAAATAATTATTAATTCCTCCTTGAGGCAGGAGAGACCCGGCATAAGAGTATTTGTCCAAAAACCTTACACCATTATTTAAAATGTTTGGCGGGTAGCCCGCTGGAAAAGAGCATGTCTCCAAAGAGATTTTTCGAATATTAAAAAGGAATCAATTAGAAATCCCATGCATAGAACAACCCATAAACGAATTGGTTTCACAAAAGCTGGAAAGGATATATTATACTCACTTTTGAAAGCCGTACGTTTGCCTGGAAATGCATACACGAATAAAAGAATTAATAATCCGTAAATAATATCTGGTATCCGCTTTTTCATTATAAATCATTTTGTGTTTGCAATACAAAGCTCTGTACAAAAAATTTTTATACTGGTCGCAATGTGTTTGCAACCGGTTTTTTTTCTGGTAGCATTATTATTGTTTTGCTGAATAAGTTTTCCGGTACCTGGCGGGGGACACGCCATAATAAGAAGAGAACGAGGTAATAAAATTAGCACGGTGCAGGAAGCCTGATATTTTTGAAATTTCCTTAATTGTTTTATTGGTAGTAATCACCAGTTTTTCTGCCTGTATCATTCGTTGCCGGCGCAGGTAACCAAACAGGCCTATCCCGTATAAATCTTTAAATCCTTTTTTAAGTTTCGTGGTTCCTATGCCTGTTGTTGCTGCAATGAATGAAATACTAAGATGCCTGCTGATATCTGCATCAATTATCTTTTTTGCTTTTTCAATACATTCCATATCATATTCAGAGAATGGCATATCAAATTGGCTGATCGCCGGGTGTATTATTAGACCAGACAAAATTCTCCAATTTTCCTTCCCGGTACCCACGCATTAATACGAAATTTTGCCGTATCAATACTGTATTTTCGGCTCGTAATGCTTAAATAGCCGGTATTGGAAAATATTTGAATCGGGGAAAAGCAAAAGCAGGTGCCGGCAGGGGAGGAAGGCGCCAGTTCGCCTATTAAATTTGATGGGCTATTATTCATCAACCGGCATTTCCTTAAACGATACCATTTCAATTTCTTTCTGCTGGTCACCAAAAAGTTCTTTAGCAAGTAATTGAAGGTAAACTCTCCAGTGCCATGATAAACCCATAGGATACAATAGGCCACGAATGGTTCCTCCTGTTACATTTATTTCAGATATTACAGTAAGGACAGTTGCTCCATCGCAGGCCTCAAAAGTAAATGACCACGCAGGTAATATTACAAACCCTTTAAGGGCTTCAAATTTAAAATACCTGTTTTGCTCATATCCTGTTACATGCATCATAAATTGCCTGGGCGACATCAGGTAAACGGTTTGGATCATTTTAAACCCGTGCCCCATGGCTCCATATTTTCTTCCTGCTATCCACACATCCTTTTTCCACTTGGGAAAGTTTTCCGGGGTAGTTATATAGTCAAATACTTCTTCAACCGGTTTGGGAATTTTTACTGTTATTTTAAAGACTTGCATAATTGTAGTTTTGAGTGTTAATAAATTAAAAAAAAGATGGAAGTGAAAAAAAAGAAAGGGCCATCTTAAGCTGACCCTTCTTTTGGCAAAATGCCTTAGCTAACCGTTACCTCACCGGTAAAAATACTGGTGGCAACACTGCGGCCATTGTCTGAAATGAAACCGATGTAGGTTTCTACAGCGAGGCCAGAGAAAGGCAACAGGTTCAGCTCACCTGTAAGAGCGCTTCGCAAACCGCCTGCCGTAGTGTAGATTGCCTGTCTTTGGGTAGGGCAATAAGCCACCAGGATGGCCTGGTCGGTTGGTTTGGCGCTCCCAACGCCGGAATTGTCGGTCCAGCTAAAGGTGAGCAAGCTACCAGCTCCTGAAGTTACAGCCGGGCCGAGTACATTGGGCAGGTCGCCCCTGCTTACCAAAGCCAGTGAATAATCAATCACAAAGGATGGATACACACCGGTAACGGCATTTTTGATGTTGTAGGCAAAAGCGTTATTAATGCCCGTCATCATGATTGCAAAATCGCGGAAGCTGATGTTAAGCAAGCCTGCCATCGGTTGCAGGAAGCGCATGGTAAGCGCAAACTTAAGCTGCTGTATAAGCTGCTTTTCTGTAGGTACAAAATTGCGGCGGCTGCTTTTGCTGCGCATATAGTCTATGCCCTTCCAGCTGCCGCCAATAACGTTGCCTACTTTTCCGGAGAAACCTCCGAGGATACCCTTATTAATGGTTCCCATAAAAATTGAATTTAAAAGTAAAAAAATTAAAATACCATGCTTCATGCTTTGTTTGCAAATTGCGTGTACACCCGCATGAAGCGAGATAATAACGCCCAATTATTTTTTTGAATTGTTTTGTTTTTCCTGTCACAAACCGTTTATACTGTAGATTCCGTAGAGGTACGCAATTATTAAGTACCGGTATGCGGTGTTGAGGTATTGGTGCGTAGGTTATTAAAATCTAAATTTAGGGATCATAAAGAAATAAGGGGCTGTTCCACGGGGTTCCCGGCTGTTTCATTATTGAATTATTGCTACCTTATTGCTAAATTGTTGCAGGCATGTTGCCGGGCTTAGCAATATGCCTGCAGGGAATCAGCAATGATTCAGCAACAAACCTGCCTAAAATGTGGTTTTTACGTATGCTTAGAAGTTGCCTAAAAATTATTTTCAAAATTTCCTACAGGTGCAAAAGTGGC
>DATCMY010000505.1:0-4873 GCA_036565505.1 Hanamia sp. | reverse complement strand
AAAGATAAATATAAACTTTTCAAAACCTATAAAGTTTGCATGCAAAGTGGTTCTATGGGGCCAAAAAGAGCACAGGGGGATTACCAGGTTCCTGAAGGTTTTTATTATATCAATGAGTTTAATCCGCATAGCAATTATCATCTTTCCTTAGGATTAAATTATCCAAATGCATCTGATAGAATTTTAAGTGATTCCTTAAGGCCAGGTAATGGGATATTTATTCATGGAAGTTGTGTATCGGTGGGATGCATACCGGTTACAGATAAAGACATTGAAGAAATTTATATTTTAGCAAGCTATGCCAAAGCCAATGGGCAGGAATTTATTCCTGTACATATTTTCCCGGTCAGGTACAATCAAAAAAAATCGTTGGAATATTTTACCAATTATACCAAAAACAATCCATCTATTCAAAAATTTGGCATGCAGCTGAAGAGGGCTTACGACGAATTTGAACAAACCAAAGAAGTACCGTTGATTCTGATTGATCGTAAAGGTGATTATGTAGTTGATTAAATCTCTTTAAGTATCATTTGAATTGTTTCTGTAGTTTTTTGTTCCAACACTATTTCATTATTTTTTGATAATTTTTCTATGAACTCAGGCGTGTAATGCCGAATGGTGAGAAGCGTTAAATTCTTTTGAATCTGTACATCAAAAATTGCAGAAGCCTGCAAAGCAATCTGTTCAATTTTTTCAGGGATATTGTCAATACAAATCATAAGGCTGATCGCTGCATTTTGTGTAATGTTGGGTTTTAATTTTACACTATCTAAAATTTCGTACAACCTGTTTATGGGCTGCCCTTCTACAAAAGAAAAATCGAGTGATTGTAAAGTGATGAGCACCTGGTTTTTTTTGTAAATGATTATTGGAGGCAGGTTATGAGGTATTTTTTTGGTAATCGCCGTACCCGGAAGCTGAGGGTTCAAAAAAGATTTTACATACAATGGAATATTTTTATTCTGCAAAGGTTTTATAGTTTTCGGATGTATGACCTGTGCTCCATAATATGCCATTTCAATTGCCTCTTTATAACTAAGGTTTTCGAGGGTTATTGCTTCTTTAAAATCTTTTGGATCAGCATTCATTACGCCATCTACATCTTTCCAGATGGTAACACTTTCAGCATTTAAAATTTTGGCAAAAACAGCTGCAGTATAATCACTTCCTTCCCTGCCGAGGGTAGTGCTTTCATTTTCATCTGTGCTTCCAATAAATCCCTGGGTAATTATATAATTGCTTTCTTTAAAAAGCGGCAATAGTTTTTCTTTGCATTTTTTTTCAGTAAAATCCCAATCCACCTTGGCATCCCGAAAATTATCATCTGTTCTAATAAGATCTCTTACATCCATCCATTTGTTGGAAATTTTTTCTTCATTTAAAAAAAAAGAAATGAGGGAAGAAGAAAGCAACTCACCTGAGCACACAATCTGGTCGTAATAATAATTGTAATCCTTTACCGGCTTATCGTGCAGCATCCATTCTACTTCTGTGAAAAAATTTTGCAATTCATCAGTAGCCTGTTTCCATTGTAGCGTTATCAAATATTTTAATTGGGTTAAATGATATTCTTTTATTTTTTGAAATAATTGAAGAGCATCTTCTTTTCTTTCTTCAAAAAATGCTTCAGCAACTTTCTCCAAAGCATTGGTCATTTTCCCCATAGCAGAAATGACAATCAGTATTTTTTCACCATCATCATTTTTAAGAATTTTTGGAAGATTTTTTATGCGATCAATACTATTGATACTTGCCCCGCCGAGTTTAAACACCTTCATTGTTAATGATTCAATTATTGTGGCAAAGTAAAAAGGAATTTTGAATAATGATTAAGAAATGAGAAATATCAGGTGAGAAAGAGGGAAATATTCTTTTAATTAATTGCCCTATTTTTGTTGACTTTTAAAACAAATCTGCCACGGCGCATGGTAAATAGAGAAATATTAACATTGGATGAATTTACTCTACGGGAAATGAGGGCATTTCCCCAGGCAACCGGGGAATTGGCAGGACTATTGAGAGATATTGGCCTGGCAGCAAAGCGGGTAAATGTGGAAGTAAATAAAGCAGGATTGGTTGATATACTGGGTGATACGGGGGATATCAATGTGCAGGGGGAAGAAGTAAAAAAAATGGATGAATTTGCCAATGACCAGTTTATGGGTGTTTTGCGGCATGGCATAAGTTGCGCAGGAATTGCGAGCGAAGAATTGGATGACATGGTAGCTTTTGAAGATGATATAAGCAGGCAATCAAAATATATTTGCATGTTTGATCCTTTGGATGGCAGTGCCAATATAGATGTGAATGTTTCTATAGGAACTATTTTCAGTATTTACCGGCGCGTTTCTGAAACCGGCACTTCACTTACCGTAAAAGATTTTTTACAAGCCGGCAATCGACAGGTGGCAGCGGGTTACATCATTTATGGTTCATCAACTATTTTAGTGTATGCTACTAAAAGAGGGGTAAATGGTTTTACATTGGATCAATCAATCGGGGAATTTTGCCTGAGCCACCCGGATATAAAATGCCCGGAAAATGGAAAGATTTATTCAGTAAATCACGGAAATTTTTTCGGCTATAGTAAACAAGTAAAAAAATATATAGATGCATGCCAACATAAAAGCAAAGATAACGGAGGCCCTTATACGCAA
Organism: Hanamia sp.; assembly: GCA_036565505.1. Classification (GTDB taxonomy): domain Bacteria; phylum Bacteroidota; class Bacteroidia; order Chitinophagales; family Chitinophagaceae; genus Ginsengibacter. Next base: position 2,213 of record DATCMY010000505.1, on the reverse strand, counting down.
AGATATATCGGCAGCATGGTGAGTGATGTGCACCGTAATTTAATTAAAGGGGGAATCTTTATGTATCCGGGCACTATTGAAAAACCCAATGGGAAATTGCGTTTATTATACGAATGCAATCCTTTTGCTTATATCGTAGAAAGAGCAGGAGGCAAAGCGACTGACGGTGCTGTAAGAATTCTCGATAAAGTACCCACCCAATTGCACGAACGAACACCGTTTTTTATTGGCAGTATAAATATGATGGAAGAAATGGAGGAATATTTAGCCCATGACCCTGAGGAGGATTAAAAAATCTCTCAACTAAAATGCGCAATCTTTTATTAGTAGGGAGGGATTGTAAAAAGATTGCAGTTAAATTTTTTAACAGATTTCAAAAGAGGGAAATTCGTGTAAATCTCAAAACTTAGTGTAATAAAGAAAATGAAAACAATTATATCAGTAAAAGATCTCAAAAAAAATTACGGAAAATTTGAAGCCGTTAAAGGAATTTCATTCGATGTATATGAAGGTGAGATATTTGGCTTGCTGGGGCCAAATGGCGCTGGAAAATCTACTACCCTTGAAATTATAGAAACCCTTCGTGATAAGTCTTCGGGGAAAATTATTGTAGATGGGCTGGATCTTGATAGCGAAACTGATAAAATTAAAAAGATCATTGGTGTGCAATTACAAACCTCAGGATTTTATCCGGGCCTTAATCTCCTGGAATTAATCGAACTTTTTTGTGGATTGTATAATACCAAAATTGATTCTTACGAATTACTTGAAATGGTAAATCTAAAAGACAAGGCAAAAAACAAATATAAGGAGATGAGTGGCGGGCAAAAGCAAAGATTTTCCATTGCCACCACTTTGATTAACAAGCCAAAAATTATTTTTTTGGATGAACCTACAACAGGACTTGATCCCCAGGCAAGGCGCAATTTGTGGGAATTGATACAAAAGATCAGGACCGATGGCACTACCGTAATTATTACTACGCATTATATGGACGAAGCTGAATATTTGTGCGATCGTGTAGCCATTATGGACGAAGGAAAGATTATTGCTTTGCAAACACCCGATAAATTAATTGATGACCTGGTTGATTCCGGTTTTGAAAGGCCAAAAGTTACAAAGTCCGCCAATCTTGAAGATGTTTTTATCCATCTAACCGGCAAAGATTTCAGGGAAGAATAAGCTATATTTGCGCCCAATATTTTTTAGAACAATCAATCAAAATAAAATTAATGAAAACGATTTTACTTGCTTTACTGTTACCTGCTTCTGTATCTTATGCACAAACAAAAAAGCCGGTGCCAAAGCATAAGCCTGTTCCTGCAAAGGTTACAGCAGCATTAACTTCCATAGATAGCCTCAGTTATTCAATAGGCGTGCAGGTGGCCGAGTATTACAAAACACAGGGCGTAGAAAAAGTAAATGCCGAATATGTGAAGAAAGCATTTAACGATGTATTTAATAAAAAAACTTTAACAATTTCAGAAGAAGAAGCGAATATGAATATTCAAAAAAAATTACAAGAGTTTATGGCAAATAAAATAAATGCTGATAAAGAAGCAGGTACCAAATTTTTAGAAGAGAATAAAAAGCGCCCCGGAGTTATTACTCTTCCAAGCGGATTACAATATGAAATTCTTACAAAAGGCACAGGCCCTATACCAAAAGCTACAGATACTGTGAAAGCTAATTATTTAGGCACATTGATAGATGGAAAAGAATTTGATAATTCTTATAAAAGAGGGGAACCGATTACTATTCCCGTAACCGGCGTCATAAAAGGTTGGGTAGAAGCATTGGAAATGATGCCGGTAGGCAGTAAGTGGAGATTATTTATACCTTCAGATTTAGGATATGGGGATAGAGGCGCGGGTGGTGTTATTCCTGGTGGCGCTGCATTAATATTTGATATAGAACTTTTAGAAATTGTAAGTAAATAATTTTTATTTTTTATGGCATCTGGTGAAGATTTGCATTATCCCATTGGCAGAGAAAATGAGCAGGAAGAATACGGAAGTGATTTTAATGAGCAGTTGAAAACAACATTGCTCAATGAAATTAAAATGCTTCCCTCAAACCTTGAATATGCAATTGAGAATTTAGATGCCGCACAATTGGATACGTCTTATCGTCCCGGTGGGTGGACGGTTAAGCAACTGGTTCATCACATAGCTGATAGCCACATTAATGCATATACGCGTTTTAAACTTGGG
>DATCMY010000504.1:0-4171 GCA_036565505.1 Hanamia sp. | reverse complement strand
CGTCAATGGCAGTTGGGTGCTCTTCTCCAAATTAAATACCAATGGGTCTTAAATCGTTGTTCTTGTCTATTGCAGCGCCAAAAGGAAAAAACTCATTAGCATCCTCTAAATAATATCTGGTTTGATCTAAAATATTTTTTTTAATGCTTCTATAGCGATATTAATATTCATGGCTAAATTATTATTCATTTTACCCCGTGGTCGGTGTCCTTTACCGACCTATCATCGAAATTAATGTAACTTAACCGGAATAATTATGGTTCGTAGACACGAACCAAGGCGCGGGCTTCTGGCTTGGGGTAGAGAACGGCCCGGGAAGAAACATTATGTATGCAACTTATTATCAGTTGGAGTTCGTTTTATCTAATGCTTCTTTTAATCCTCTTGCCAATTTTCCAGGTTCACCAACTGCCCAGAAATGCATCATAAATAATCTTGGTTCATCGAAAAGCATGTGATTATGTATGGCTGTTACTGTAATCCCATTTTCTGTCAACGCTTTTATAACAGGATTTACTTCATTTGCCAGCAAAACAAAATCCCCTGTTATTGCTGCCCTGTTTCCATCCATTTGAAAATTGATTCCTGTAGCCATTCCTATTGCCGGGGGCATCTGCATTCCACCTTCCGTTAATTTTTCTTTCCTCGCAAAACTATATTGGAGGAGCACGCCATTATGTTTGCCTGTATTGCCAAGAATAGCTTCAACTTTCGACCAGTCGGGGCTTGTTACAGTTTTTTGCGGTCGTGGCAGAGTTAATGGTGTTCCTGTTACGGAAAGAACTGATTTTATTTTGTCTGCTAACTTTATAGCATCACCATTACCTGAAAAATGTAAGTATTTCAGGTTGGGTGTTTCGTTTATAAGATGATTATGAATAGCTGTTATGCTCAAACCTTCTTCAACTAACTTTGCAACAACTTTCGGTTCTTCTGTATCGAGTAAAACAAGATCACCCATCATCATAGTATTGTTACCCATTGCAACAAAACCTATCCAGGAGGTGAGTGCAAGTCCTGGAGCAACAGAAAAATCTCCAACCTTAACCTTAAGATCAGAGCGTGGATATACGATTTTATAAACACCTCCCTGTACCATCCCTTTTTTACCAAATACATTGTTGAGCGCTGTTGAATCTAATTGTGCGGATGCTGTACAAAAGAAAAGTATTGCCAAAAGAAACAAGAATAGATTTTTCATAATGTATAATTTTAGTTTTATAAAAATTTGTATTTAATTATGAGGGGGCCTGTAATGGCAGCTGCAATAATTATTACTAGCTGAATGCACTAAGTGAATATTTCTGAATCATAATACCGGTTTCCAATTGTGTTTTTCATCTTGTACAAACCTGGCCCAGCTATACAATGCATCATATATCTTCATCCCGGTTTCAAGCATTTCAAAATCATTTTTGTAATTATATTAAAGTCCCGCTGATATGGCCCAAATCCCTGCCGCCTGCGATGCAAGATCAAACCGGCCTGTATCGGCGCCTCTAACGATGAGGGCTAGTTGCTGCAACGCCGCATCTGTAAGATGGTGCTTCTTTATAATAAAATCAAAGGTGCAATATTCTCCTTCGTGGGAGTATTCTGCCCCCGGAATATCATACGGAATTGCTCCCGAAATTTCTGCTTCTTTAAATACCTTTTCTTTGGGCACATATATAAATTCAGCTTCTTCATCCACAAAGTTTTTGATCAACCAGGGACAGGCTATTCTATCTATTTTAGGGCGCTCCCTTGTTATCCATTTCATGATTTTTATTTTTGAATCTGGCAAACCATTAAATCCCCATTATGCGCATATACGGATGGCTCGCAAACAAGAAAAAGATGTAATTGCGGAACTAATAAAGAAGTTCTCGCACCATTTCTTGTAGGGATGTTTGCTATCTGCACATATTTACCTTCACCATCTAACTGGAAAATATTGATATATCCCTGGTTGGTATATCCACCGCCACAACTTACATATATCCGTTTTGTTATCTCATCATAAAACAGGTCATCACTGTCGTTGGTTAATTCGCTGACACTTATCCTGTGGCCGCTGATAGCATTCATAACCACTAATTTTCCCGGATGGCGATAGCCAATGAAAAGTATGTTTCCTGATGAATCCAAAGCCATTGGAAAATTTCCAGAACGGTAATCTTTACTAAGATCGCGAACTAATTTTAATTTTTTTAAATCAACTATGCTAATCAAAGAAGCCCCGGGCAAATTAACATACAATAAACTATATTTTCTATTCACCTGGAAACCTTCAGGATGATCGGGCAATTTAATATCAGCAATTTGCTTTTTGGTTTGTGCATCTATAATAGCGATGCCGCCTCGTCCATATCCTACATAAATTTTATTATCAACAGAATCATAACGTACATTATCTGCATCGGATTTTAGATGTATAGCAGCAATTCTTTCAAAAGTGCCTGCATCATAAAAATAACATTCACCATTGCCTCCGTTAGCAACAAATATCTCATGGCTTTGTGGTATATAAGCTATGCCCTGGGGCTCATCAAGACCTGGGATACTCTTCAATATTTTGCCGGAATTAAGATCAACAACTTCCAGTGTATTACTGCCTAATGCAGCTATATAAACTACCTGATCTTTTAAATTAATATCCAAATGATCAATTCGCCCCTGTATACCTGGAAGCGAAATTATTTTAGTCAGTCTCAAATAATTCTCTCCGAATGTACTTTGTCCCTTACAACCTAAAAAGGAACAGCATGATGTAAATAAGAAAATTTGCAAAAGATAATATTTCATTTTATGCCCAGGATAAATATTGATTAAAAAAGAAAACGCCAATTATTATAGCAACTCCTATAAATGTAATGATGTCTGTATCTTTTACAAATCCTGAAATAATTACAGCAATACCTGCAATAATTAAAAAATATTTTACAAAAGGTGATTTACTCTTAGAATACATTTGCATTTATCAACAGCAAAGTTGTCGGTAACGGTAATTAATAAATAGAATGGAAATGACTTTTTGTATATTTTTTACCTTTTTGCAATTTCTTTTCTAAAGACGGAAGGATTTTTACCTGTATGTTGTTTAAATATTCTTGTAAAATGGCTTTGGTCTGAAAAGCCTGTGAGATAGGCTATTTCAGTAAGTGAATATTTATTTTTTTTCATCAGTTCAATAGCTTTTTCAATTCGCAGCTTTCTTGTGTACTCTCCAAATGAAAGATTATTAAAATGTTTTGAAAATTCTCTTGATAAGTAAGAAGGGTTAATGTCAAGGCTTTTAGAAATTTCAGTAAGATTCAAATTAGTATCAATCTGGTCTTGTATAATTCCTTTTAATTCTTTTACCCAATCCGGTGTTTTCTTTTGTACAGCCTTTTGTTTTATAAATTTATTAAACAAATCAATGAATAAATGATCGATAGGGTTTTGAGTATGCTTTTCTCTTTGTAAGAAAGTCGCCCAGCTATATAAGGCATCGTAAATCATCATCCCTTTTTCCAATAATTCATAATCGTCTTTGTTATTATATGCCAGCCCAGCCGATATGGCCCATAAACCGGAAGACTGCGCTGCTATATCATGCCTGTCATTATCTGCACCTCTTACTATTACTGCTAAAGTTTTTATTGCAGGATCCTTAATTTTATACTTCTCAACGATGTAATCAAACGTGCATTTGTCTTCATAATGTGAAAATTCAACACCCGGTATATCAAAAGGAATTGCGTTTAATTCTGCTGCTTTTTGTTGTACTCTATCGGCAGCTACATAAATAAATTCAGCTTCTTTATCTACAAACTTTTTTATAATCCAGGGGCAGGCAATGCGGTCAATCTTTGGTCGTTCTCGTGTTATCCATTTCATAGTGATTTAAGATATGTTTATCAAATATACTCCTTGTTCTCCTACGTATCCATGTCCTGCTAAGCTTACCCATGGTCGGTATCACCGACCTATCATCGAAATTAATTTAACTTTCTTTTCAAAATCCAATCTCTGGTCGGTGTGGACATCGACCACTAGTGAAAGAAATTGAATTTTAATCTATATTGCATCTTTATCAATCAATTCAATATAATTTAGTTGCAACACATGAAAAAATATTTCCTTCCACTTGTAGTACTATTCGTTTCCTTCCTATTTCTACTTGGCAGCGGTTTTACCACAACAG
>DATCMY010000503.1:0-6703 GCA_036565505.1 Hanamia sp. | reverse complement strand
GTTAACGCCTAAGGCTACACTACAAAGCTTGCGCCACGCAATTGTTTATAAAAATGCCGCCTGCCTCTGCTGCCATATTTAAAGTAGAATAAATGAATGCTCTTTAGACTTACCGCTCATGTAGTTAACAGGCGCATCTCTATGCAAAAAGTACAAAAGGAATTAAAGGATGCCGGTAAACCAATACCAGGCTTTGGCCTTGGATGGTGCCCTGTTTTAGGTGACAGTTTTTTACCCTATCAGCCGAATTCCGACGAAGTGGCTGCCATTGGTAAAAATGTTCCGCTGTTTGTAGGTTCCACTAAAAATGAGCTTACTCCCTTTCGCCCATCAATGAGAGGAATTACGATGGAGCAGGCATGAGCCATCCTTGAAAAAAATATGGCAACAATATGGAGGGTTTACGTTTAACTGTATTTGTTATATAGATGAAACCGGAAGAAAATTTGCATAAGCAAATGAGCAGAAAAAGAATTCAATAGCAGACAAAGGGCGCTAATGGATGGGGTTGCATAGGTAGTTTTATCTCTGGAGCTTTAATCATACCAAAACTTCCATTCCTTCTTTGGCGAATAAAGAGTTGGGGAAAATGTTTTGACATTCTTTCTCAAGGCCGTCGAGGAATTCATCATTGTGATCGGGATCGTGATGCGTAATAATAAGTTTTTTCACATTGGCAAGTATGGCTACTTCCACGGTCTGCTCCCATGTGCTGTGGCCCCATCCTTTAAATGTGCTCTCGTATTCTTTGGTTGTATATTGTCCATCATGAATTAATAAATCAGCATCTTTAGCAAATTGTACGATGCGGGGATCAATACCATTTACATGCTCAAGATCGGTGCATACCACCAGTGAAACACCCTCATCCTCTAATCTGAAACCATAGGATCCTCCTGAGTATTTATGATATTGTGGAATCGATTTAACATGGGCTCCATAAATAGTTTCTTTTTCTCCGTATGCAAAAAACTCAAACCCGGCGCCCATTCTATCCATTTGTATCGGAAAGTATTCTTCCTGCATTTGCTTTGAAAATATATCTTTTATATTATGAACCTGTCCTTCCCTGCCCATTGCCAGTATCCCTATCCTCTGATTAGGATTATATGCCGGCGCAAAAAAAGGAAATCCCTGGATGTGATCCCAGTGGAAGTGAGAAAAAACGATGTTGATTATATTTTGAGTGATGCCTTCTTTGATTAATTCCTTTCCTAATTTTCGAATACCGGTTCCTGCATCCAGTATGGCAATCCGGTTAGCTTTTTCACGAAGAATCCTGATACAGGTGGTATTGCCCCCATATCTTTCAAATTCCCGTCCGCACACCGGAAGAGAACCCCGAACGCCGTAAAATTTGACTTTCACTTATTCAAAGTTTATTTAAAGGTCGATAAAAAATTAATAAATTATCGCAATTTCCAAATTTGTGTTTGGTGTGGCAGCCGGCCACAAATTTAAATTAGTGATTTCTTTAGTGAAAATAAACCCTTGGGCTCATCTGTATTAAAGAATTCAATTGATTCATGTGGTTGTTTCTATTGAAAGAAAGGTCGGTGTCCACCGACCCTGGATTAAATTTGAAATAGGAACATCCAGCGGCAAAAATTACATTTAAGCGTATTTGTTATATAGATAATACCGCAGGAAATTTTACATTAGCAAGTGAGCAGAAAAAGAATTCATAGCAGGCACAAGCGGTCCTTGCGCCAAAGGAGGCTGTGCTATAGGATAATGATCGGATCTTATTTTGAAGCTTATTGCCAATTATTTCTAATGTTAGCGGGGGTGTTTCAGGCCTGATAAATAATAGCAGAGCCATGAATAAGATCATGGATATGTATGCCCCAAATCATTGTTTTAGTTGTGTTATTCAGATTAGCTTAGTGGTGAATAGAATTTTCTAAAATTTAGTTTATGAAAACATATATATTGATTACGATTCTTTGCATGTTGGGTGTTAGCTACGCTAATAGTACACATGCTATTACCATAATTAAGCCGGAATCGGTAATTCCCTCAATCAAAGACTGGAAGAATCAAAAGCTTAGGGAATTTATAATGTTATCACCGAAAGATTTCAGCAAATTTATTGGAAGAAAAATGAGTGTAAAGGAAAAGATATCCTTTACACTAATGAAGGCAAATATGAAACATGCACTTAAAAAACATTCAAATATTACTGTAAGTGAATACCTGGCTGCGCAAAATAAAATTGGAACAGTATGGTGGATTTTGATAATTGCAGCCGGGATATTTGTTCTATTATTTATTTTGGTTATAATTCTATCTCTTGCGGGTGCTGGTTTATAACAGGCTTATGGATCTACGATAATTAATTCTCTTTCTCTTTAGTAAAGGGCTGGAAGGGAGAAACCGCAGGGGAGTAAGTTCTATCGGAAAAACATAAACATATAGGCTACATGAAAACAGGGTAGAATTTCTCAGTTTGGGGAATAAAGATGGTATTTGTTTAGCGATTGAGCTAAAAAGTTAAGTTAGTTGTTGGGCTTTATTTGATTTATCTGAAGAAGTATATTAAACGATTTTCAAACTGGTAAGATATAATATAGCAGATATTATGAAACACAAAAATAAATATTTGATATTCTTATAAACTTCTTATTTTTAATATCTTACCGAAAAAATTAGATGGCATAATATTAGTTTTGTTAAATTCGATAAGAATATTAGAAGGAATAGTTCCCCCAAAAAAACAAAAAATTCAATGCATTAAGGTACAACTGAGAGTGGCGAAACCCTGCTCTTCTTAATGTATCCCTATCAATCCTTTGAATTACTGCAAATTTTAAAAAATAAATATGCAAAATAATTGGTATGCAGTATACACGAAACCTCATTGCGAAGGAAAAGTATCCCTTTTGCTTACAAAAAAGAGGATTGAAAACTTTTGCCCTCTGAATTATAAAAAGTCTCAATCCTTATTGCGAAGAAAGATTTTACATGAACCGCTATTTAAATCTTACGTTTTTGTAAAGACAAAGGATTCTGATATTATTACACTGAGTAAGCAGGTTAAGGGTATTGTAAGTGTTCTTTATTGGAAGGGAAAGCCTGCAACAATCAATGAAGAGGAAGTAAATGCAATAAAAGAATTTACCAATAATCACCATGAAATTGAGTTGGAAAAGTGTGATGTAAACTTAAGTAATAGTGAAGATATTATGGAGAGTAAAACATATGCGATGGATGGAAAAATTTTGGTAATAAAAAACAGGGCAATGAAAGTTTACCTGCCATCACTGGGTTTTACAATGATAGCAAAAATAGAAGATGAAAGTATTTTGGGTAGAAAAATATCCTTTGGTAAGAAGGAGTTCCTGGTTCAATCATAAACCTCCCGGATAGGGCAAGTACCCTCTTGTGCTATTTCAAAAACGAGATTTAAATAGGATTTTATACTTTTAATTTCGTTTAACCGTTTTTATTATGTAGATGGATGTAAAACCAGGAAGATTATAAAAGAATCTTTTAAATTATAGCCTTTCAAACAAACCTTCCAGGTTTGGCGAACCATATAGATTATGCAGGAAGAAATTTTACATAAGCAAGTGGGGGCATTATAAAAATCATTCCCTTTATATTGTTTATTTTCGAATATCCGTTGAGATTCTAATATAAGATACAGACCTAAATAGAAAACATGAAAAGAGTAATTTTAATTTCTTTAATAGCAGCAACAATTTTGGTTAATCTATCCTCCTGTAAAAAAGTACTTGCCGCTGTTTTCGGAGGAACAGATGTTGCTGTTCCTCAATTTCAAATGACTGTACCACAAATTTATGTTGTTACACCAGGTGAAATCCCCTTGGGAGGCTACTCTTTCTATTTTAACCTGGATAGTACGGTAAGAGCCAAAACAGGCGGTGTTTTTGGAGCCAATGCAGTTAACTCAATTAAAATAAAACAAATTACAATAAAGATTACCAATCCGGATGCTTATGATAATTTAGCCAATATTGATAGCGCACGGGTTACACTCCAATCCAGTTCTAACAACAACCCGGTGGAACTTTTTAACATTGGCTTTCCCAATACTTATGCTGATACATATAATTATACTACCACCAATAGCCCGGAATTATTGTCCTACGTAAAAGGTAATACTATAACCTGCAATGTATTTGGCAAAATGAGAACTGCTACCAATAAACCATTAGGTCTTACGGTGGATGTGACCCTAAGGGCTAATTGACAATGCTAAAACAAAAATCTGGTAGTGACAGAAAGCCGCGCAATGCTGATAGGTGGTAGATCTCCCGCCACCGGGGTGTTTCTTATCTTGTAAAACTGCATCATCCATTCGTGATAGCCGCCGTCCGGGTCATCTGACTAACGGTAAACCTTAATCGACTATCTTTTCAATTATTCAACCTCTGGATTTTTCATGAAGGAACACATGGTTTTGGCCCGCCTATCCGGGAAATTAGCCCGATTGAAAACATTTAACGCCCACTTGCTCGAAAGGTGAATACAACACAAAACATAATTGATAGATTTAATTTAATAGGGAACGATATTTATAAATTTGATCCTCAATAATGTAATTTTTAATTATTATAAAACAGGGTAAGGTGATTGATGTTTTTGCCTATTTATTGTACAATTTTTTATAGCATTTACTTAATATTATTTATTATGAAGAAATATCTACTTTTAGCGGTTGTCATTTTTTATATGATACCATCGCTCCATGCCCAGAATATTGTAAACGTAAAAGATATTAATACAGCGGGCAGCTCTTTCCCCCATGATCTTATCATTTCAAATGATAAATTATTTTTTATTGCGCAGGATGCCAGTAACTACAATAGTCTTTGGGTTACACTTGGTACCGATGCTACCACAACTAATGTGGGGCCTTTCGGAGGAATCAGCAACAGCATACAGGAACTCCAGAGTTATAATAACAAAATTTATTTCTCTTATAGTGATGGTGTAAACGGACAGGAGCCCTGGGTGAGCGATGGCACTACCGCAGGAACCGTAATTCTTAAAGATATATATCCGGGAAGCACAAGCTCTAACCCGAAAAACTTTACCGTTGCCAACAACAAGCTTTTCTTTTTAGCAAATAATACTAACGGAGCCCAAAGGCTATATGCTTCTGATGGTACTGCTGCTAATACTATCGTTCTTAAAGACAACATAGTTAATGGCTTTAATGGCGAAAGAGCTATGGCTGTTTTAAATAATGAAATTTATTTTGAAAGTGATGATGGTACAGGTTCTGGTTATGGATTATGGAAAAGTGATGGTACCCTCGCTGGAACCACACTTGTAAAAGCAGGTATTATAGTTGCCAATTTTAATGGTAATTCTCCTGTATTAAATAACAAAATGTACTTTAATGTTAATGATAATATTAATGGAGATGAGCTATGGGTAACCGATGGAACAAATGCAGGTACGAATATCGTAAAAGATATTAATCCTACTGGCAGTGGTGAGCCGATGTACTTCCAGGGATATCATAATAAAATTTATTTCTCCGCTCGGGATGGAGTAAATGGCGAGGAATTATGGGTAACGGATGGTACGGCCGGAGGAACACAAATGGTAAAAGATGTAGTAGCGGGCTCAGGAAGCAGCCAGCCACGTGCCATTACTGTTTATAATGATACCTTATATTTTATTACCTGGGCTACGCAGCAACTTTGGAAAACAGACGGTACCGACGCAAATACACTATTAGTAAAGGGGTCAATTCCTTCTTCCATATTTTCAGCAATATGGAATAATACAATGTATATGATCTCCGGCGCAGATTATTCAACTTATCAAAGTAATGGAACTGCAGCAGGTACCATCCCCATGAAAGCTGATAATACAACATTTCCTATAAGCCATTATTCTCAATTTGGAAGTGATAATTATTTCCTTGAATATCATAACGAGCTTTATCTGCAGGCAAGTGTATCGGGCATTACAACAGGGTTTGAGCTTTGCAAACTTACCAGTAGTGCATTGCCACTGCATTTAATTTCGTTTACGGGTGAGGTTGTCGGTAATAAGGATATTTTGCATTGGACAACTGCTAATGAAACAAATACTGCTTCTTTTATAATTGAGCAAAGCGCGGATGGAAATATCTTTAAAACTGCTGGCCAGGTTAAAGCTGCACTGAATAGTTCAATAAATAAAGAATACATTTTTACACAGAATTCAACTCTTTATGCAGGTGACTTTTACCGGCTTAAAATGGTTGATGTGGATAATGTATTTACCTATTCCCCGGTTATCAGATTAAAGCATGAAAATGCAAGCGTTCTGAAAATAGTATACCAGGCAGGTTATAAATCAATACTTATTAATAACCAAACCAACGCGGCTTGCAGATGGCAATTATATTCAGCAAGTGGGTATTTAATGGACCGAGGAAATTCATCGAATACATCTATCAACATCCCTTTAAGCAATGCAGCCAGGGGAACCTATGTAATCATTTGTAACGCCAAAGGTGTAACTAGATCTTTAAAATTCGTAGTTAATTAGGGACTAACGAACCCCGCTTCATAAATTGTAGAAGGACATTTATTTCAGGTATTTACTATCTAACCTTTGCGGTGTTCGGGTAATGCAGCCTGATAAAATTGAATTTTTGTTACCAATTTATTGTTTGTAAGTCCATGTTTACAAAGAACAGCGCAACTTTTCGGTTTTTTATAAACTAACTATAACC
>DATCMY010000502.1:0-8189 GCA_036565505.1 Hanamia sp. | reverse complement strand
CCTGTATCCTCTTACAGCAAACAGAAGCAAGCCTGCTGTTCCTCTTGCGGGAAAATACCGGTTGGTAGATATACCGATTTCCAATTGCATTAATTCTAATATCAACAGGATTTTTGTTCTCACGCAATTCAATTCTGCTTCCCTGAATCAGCATATAAAAAATACATACCAGTTCAGCGCATTCAGTAATGGTTTTGTTGATATTCTTGCTGCAGAACAAACTCCTGATAACACTGCCTGGTTCCAGGGGACTGCAGATGCCGTCCGCCAATCTTTGCGGCATTTGGTTAATTTTGAATTTGATCATGTGCTCATTCTTTCCGGCGACCAATTGTATCAGATGGATTTTGGAAATATGTTTCGTGTACACGAAAAAGATGATGCAGATATTACAATTGCAACAATTCCTGTTACAGAAAAAGAAGCAACAGAATTTGGAATTTTGAAAGCCGATGATCAAAACAGGATTACATCATTTATTGAAAAGCCAGCCCTCGATCTATTGCCCGATTGGATAAGTGAAACTAATGAGGAAATGCAAAAGGCGGGAAGAAATCATCTTGCTTCGATGGGGATTTATCTTTTTAAAAAGAATATTCTTTTTGAACTTTTGGAAACTCAACATAGAAATGCAACTGATTTTGGAAAAGAAATTATTCCTGATTCTATCAAAGATTTTAATGTATTAAGTTATCAATATGGTGGCTACTGGGCTGATATAGGAAACATATCCTCTTTTTTTGAAGCTAATCTCGCTTTAACTCAGGAATTACCACCGTTCAATTTCTTTGATAACGAAAAGAAAGTTTACAGCCGTCCGAGGATGTTGCCTCCTGCAAAGATCAGTGGAACTACCCTGATCAATACCATCGCCGCAGATGGTTGCATTATTCATGCGGAAAGAATCGAAGATTGTGTGGTAGGAATCAGAACCAGGATTGGGTATGGTACTAAAATTTTTAAATGCTATTTAATGGGTACCGATTTTTATGAAACTATTGAAGAGATGAATTTTGCAGTTGAACGTGATTTGCCAAAACTCGGTATTGGGGATAACTGTTATATTAATAATGCTATAGTTGATAAAAATTGCCGCATAGGAAATAACGTCAGGATTAATGGCGGTAAGCATCTTGCTGATCGTGATGATGCTTTATATACTATTAAAGATGGAATTGTTGTTATAAAAAAGGGAGCTGTACTTCCTGACGGGTTTGTTGTCGAATAATTTAATAAATAAACATCCTGTTCCAGAGGATGTTTTTTATTGTACATTTATTAATGTGTATTGTTTACACAAATTTTAATTTTAAACGATTGCTATGTTTCCCATTACAACTGTCAAAAAACCAATATTGAGTTTAACCCAGATCATCAATATGAGTGTTGGTTTTTTGGGAATACAATTTGGCTTTGGATTGCAAAATGCCAATGTTAGCCGGATATTTCAATCATTGGGTGCAAAAATTGATGATATACCTATCTTATGGATAGCGGCTCCTTTGACTGGCTTAATTATGCAGCCGGTCATTGGTCATTTAAGCGATAAAACATGGTCTCCAAGGTGGGGAAGAAGAAGGCCTTTTTTTTTGGTTGGTGCTATACTAGCCTCATTAGCTTTGATTATTTTTCCAAATGTTTGGGCTTTATGGATGGCTGCCATTATGTTGTGGCTGTTAGATGCCTCTATTAATATTTCGATGGAACCATTCAGGGCATTTGTGGGAGATATGCTACCTGATGAACAACGTACCGCAGGCTTCGCCATGCAAAGTTTTTTTATTGGTATCGGTGCGGTAGTGTCATCCATCCTGCCTTATTTATTAACAAGGGTAGGTGTTTCCAACGAAGCAGCAATTGGTGTAATACCCAACTCTGTAAAATTCTCTTTTTACATAGGTGGGGCGGTATTTTTTCTTTCAGTGGCTTACACTGTTTTTACCACCAAAGAATATTCGCCGGCAGAACTGAAAAGTTTTGAATCTATCGAACAGCAGCAGGTAGATCACTCAATCATCACTACTCCTGTTAAGTCATTTTATAGCAAAGGATTGGTATGGTTAATTACAGGAACCCTATTAAGTTTCCTGCTTTATTTTTATAATACAAAGCATTCAGATATGCCTTTGGAAAAAGAATTGTATGTATTAACTATGGGTGTTGCAAGTTTCGGTTTGGTACAGTTGCTGGCAGGATTATTTTGGTCGGGTAAAAAGAAAAATGGCCTTGTTGAAGTTGTAAATGATTTATACAAAATGCCTGATACAATGAAGCAATTAGCAGTAGTTCAGTTTTTTACCTGGTTTGCTTTATTTGCCATGTGGATCTATGCAACACCAGGCTTGGCTCAAAACATTGCTAACACTACAGATACTTCATCAAAAGCATACAATGAAGTGGGTAATTGGGTGGGTGTGCTCTTTGGTTTTTATAACGGGTTCTCTGCATTCTTTGCTTTTTTATTACCGGTTATGGCAAAAAAAACGGGCAGGCCAATGACTCATCTGATTTGCCTTGTGGCCGGAGGGGTAGGTTTAATATCCTTCTTTTTATTTACAGATAAATATTTGTTGATCATCAGTATGGCAGGTATCGGGCTCGCATGGTCAAGTATTTTATCTATGCCTTACTCTATGTTGACTGCAGCTTTGCCTTCCCATAAAATGGGAGTTTACATGGGGATTTTTAATTTCTTTATTGTGATTCCTCAAATTTTGGCAGCCACCCTATTGGGCTTTTTTACAAAACATATATTTCATGGTAATGCCATTTACACCATTGTACTGGGTGGTTGTTTTATGATTGCTGCCGCACTTTTAACCCTTAGAATTAAAGTAAAATAATCCGTATGAAAAGAGTTTTTGTATTATTCATTTTTGTATCCTTTGTTAGTATATCCTTCGCGCAACAAAGTGATTATAAATGCTACCCCACCAACTGGTGGACAGGAATGAAATGGCATAAGGTGCAGGTAATGATACATGGGAATGATATAGGTAACTCAGATGCTTATACGATAAATTATCCCGGGGTAAAAATTCAAAAAATAAATAAAGTAGAAAATGCAAATTATGTTTTCCTTGACCTGGTGATTTCTCCATCTGCAAAACCGGGAATTATAAAAATAAACTGTAATGGTAAAAAATCACTCACAATTGATTTTGAATTAAAAAAGCGGCGTGCAGGTAATGGAATCACATTTGCCCAGGGAGTTACATCCAAAGATTTTATCTAC
The DNA here is from genome assembly GCA_036565505.1 of Hanamia sp. Lineage (GTDB taxonomy): Bacteria > Bacteroidota > Bacteroidia > Chitinophagales > Chitinophagaceae > Ginsengibacter. Next base: position 4,954 of record DATCMY010000502.1, on the reverse strand, counting down.
CTGATTATGCCTGACCGGTTTAGTGATGGTGATACTACCAATGACCGCATAGCAGGAATGAGAGACCAAAGCCTTAACCGCGATTCTGTTTATTATCGTCATGGTGGCGATTTGCTGGGAATTAAAAATCATTTGGATTATTTGCAGTCATTAGGTGTAACCACTCTTTGGCTTAACCCGGTTATATTAAATGATATGCCCAACCGCACAGAGCACGGCTATGCGTTTACTAATCACTATATCATTGATCCACGGATTGGTGGTGAAAAGGGCTACCAGCAATTGATTGATGCAGTTCATTCCAGGAACATGAAAATTATTCAGGATGCAGTTTATAATCATGTAGGCGTATACCACTTTACTGTGATGGATCCTCCTATGAAGAACTGGCTGAATCAATGGCCCACCTATACCAATACAAACTATAAAGACCAGGTACTTTTTGATCCTTATGCAAGCGCCGTTGAAAAAAAACAAATGAGTGATGGATGGTTCACAAGACAAATGCCCGACCTGAATCAAAAGAATCCGTATGTGGCTAATTTTTTAATTCAACATGCTATATGGTCCGTGGAAGAATTTGGAATAGATGGATGGCGGATTGATACCTACGCTTACAATGATCTTAATTTTATGAACCGATGCAATAAAGCATTAATGGATGAGTTCCCTCATCTTACCATGTTTGGAGAAACCTGGGTTCATGGTGTGATCAACCAAAGTTATTTTGTTCAGAATAATTATAATATTCCATTTAAAAGCAATCTACAGGCACCCACGGATTTTCAAACTCTATGGGCAATTACAGATGCAATGACCAAAGACTTTGGCTGGACTGATGGTGTGAACGAACTTTACACCACCCTTGCACAGGACTTCGTGTACAAGGATCCTATGCGAAATGTAATATTTTTAGACAACCACGATCTTTCCCGTTTTTTTTCTGTGGTAGGTGAAGATGTCATGAAATATAAAGCTTCATTGGCGTGGCTTTTTACATGCAGGGGGATCCCTCAATTATATTATGGCGATGAAATCGGTATGACCGGATTTACTTCTCCCAATGATGGATATGTGCGCACAGATTTTCCCGGGGGATGGGCTTCGGATTCTTTAAATAAATTTTCTATCGCAGGGCGAACTGCGAAGGAAGAAGATATCTGGAGGTACATTGCAAAACTGGCTAATTTCCGTAAAACATCTTCAGCAATAACCAAAGGAAAAATGATGCAATTTTCGCCAAAAGAAGGAGAATATGTTTTTTTCAGGTACGATGATAAGCAAACTGTTATGACTATTTTAAACACAGCAAAAGAACCTAAAAATATTTCTATTAAAAATTATGCAGAAAGAACAAATGGATTTACTAAAATGAAAAATATAATAACAGGAGAAATTACTTCTCTCAAAGATTTTTCGTTAGCACCAATGGGCAGTGGTGTTTGGGAGCTGTTGAAATAACGCAAACTGTTTGATAGCGAGATGAGATATTATGCTTTTACAACCATCTTTCCTTTGTTGCTTCCGGAGAAAAGCCCTAATAGCGCTTCCGGTAATTTATCAAATCCATCAATAATTGTTTCTTCGTTTTTAAGTTTACCTTCCTTAACCCATTGCGATAAATGTTGAATGCCTTCACTAAAATTTTTTTGATAATTACTTACTATAAATCCCTGCATTAATACGCTTCTTGTGAGTAACATAGGCTGCAAGCGAGGTCCAACAGGTATTTCGGTTGCATTGTATAATGATATTTGACCGCATAAAATTATCCGTGCATGAAAATTGATATTTGAAATAACTGCATCAGATATTTCACCGCCCACATTATCGAAATAGATATCCACACCATTTGGGCAGGCTTTAATTATTGCTTCATTGATATTGGGAGTTGTTTTGTAATTAATGACTTCGTCAAAATTAAATTCTTCTTTCAGCATTTTTATTTTATCATCACTACCTGCAATGCCAACAACTTTGCATCCTTTCAACTTTGCAATTTGCCCTGCCACAATACCCACAGCTCCTGCGGCACCGGATATAACTATTGTTTCACCGGGTTTCGGTTTGCCAATGTCTGTTATTCCAAAATAGGCGGTTAAACCTGGCATACCTAAAATACCAAGGTAATAAGATGCAGGCGCTAAGTTGGTATCAATTTTCTTTATTGCTTTAGAAGCAACAACAGTTTCTGTTGCCCATGGAAGATTTCCTTTTACAATATCACCTTTTTTAAAATCATCTGATTTGCTTTCCTTTATTTCACCAATAACAAATCCTTCAATAGGAGCGCCAACCTGGAAGGGTGGTACATAAGATTTCGCATCATTCATAAGGCCGCGCATGTATGGATCTACTGAATAGAATAAACCTTTAATTAATACTTCACCATCTTTTATGTCAGGATTTGTAATTGTTCCAGTCTTGAAATTTTCTTTAGTTGGCAATCCTTTAGGCCGGCTTGCTAATATAATTTGTGTTGCCATCATTTTAAATTTAATGTAGACCTCTCTACAATATATATGCCTGCTTTGTTAAAAGAAGAAATAAAATATTGCAGTAAATAAATTTTAAAACTCTTTTCTTTTTATGTAATTAATCACATCTTTTTATCATAATTAAACCAGAATACCTTTAAGGTTATCTGAGTCCTGGGTCTATAAAATCTCCAATTATATTTTGTAGCACTTCTTCTTGTATTAGAAGACATCATGTTCAAAATATTTTTATTTTTTGAATTAAAAAGTCTAATATATTAAAATGGAAATTCATTATCTTACATCATGCCTGAAAAAAAAATTCCTTACGAAGAAATAAATTTTGTAGATACCACGAAACCGGTATGGAATTATTCTCTTTTTAATGAAGAGGATCTTGAGAATTTTAGAAACGGCACTCATTACAGCCTTTATAAAAAATTTGGGTCACATAAGGTAAATGTATTAAATCAGGATGGGTATTATTTTGCTGTGTGGGCGCCTAATGCAACCATGGTAAGTGTTGTAGGAGATTTTAATAATTGGGATACTCAATCACATCCATTATTTGTGCGACTTGAAAAGTCGGGTATTTGGGAAGGTTTTATTCCTGTTATTAAAGAATACGAAAATTATAAATATTACATTGAAGGTTACCAGGGAGCGAAATTATTTAAAGGAGACCCATTCGCTATTCATTGGGAACTGCGTCCCGGCACTTCCTCAAAAACAAAAACTTTACAGTACGATTGGAATGATAGAAGCTGGATGGACAATCGTGAAAAAAACAATTCACTTGATGCGCCATGGAGTATTTATGAAGTGCAACTCGCAAGCTGGATGAAACCTGATCCAACTGATGAGGATTCCTTCAATTCTTATGAGCAAATTTCTACGCTTCTTGTTCCCTATGTAAAAAAAATGGGATTTACCCATGTGGAATTTATGCCGGTTATGGAATATCCTTATGATGCAAGTTGGGGATATCAGGGTACAGGTTATTTTGCTGCCACCTCACGGTTTGGCATACCCGAAGGCCTGATGAAGTTGATAGAAGATTTACATAATGAAAATATTGGGGTTATTCTGGATTGGGTTCCTTCACATTTTCCCAATGATGCCCACGGATTATTTAAGTTTGATGGAACCCATACTTATGAATATGCAGATATGAGAAAGGGTTTTCATCCAGATTGGAATTCTTATATTTTTAATTATGCAAGGGGAGAAGTAAGGTCTTTTTTAATAAGTAACGCAAGGTTTTGGTTTGAAAAATTTCATATTGATGGAATGCGTGTAGATGCGGTAAGTTCAATGCTTCGTCTCGATTATTCAAGAAAGCATGGGGCATGGGAACCGAACACCTATGGCGGCAATGGTAACCTTGAAGCGATCGCTTTTATCAAAGACCTTAACGCCATGGTTTACCGGGATTTTCCGGATGTGCAAATGATTGCCGAGGAGTCAACAGATTGGCCACAAATAACAGGGCTTACTATAAATGGCGGTTTGGGTTTTGGTATGAAATGGATGATGGGCTGGATGCACGATACGATTAATTACTTTAAAAAAGACCCCCTTTACCGAAAAGATCAACAGGATAAGTTTTGTTTCAGTATGATGTATTTTTATGATGAAAATTTTTTACTTCCATTAAGTCATGATGAAGTAGTGCATGGAAAATCACCAATGATTTATAAAATGCCTGGTGATGATTGGCAAAAATTTGCGAACCTGCGGGTGTTATACACATACATGTATACGCATCCGGGAGGAAAATTACTTTTTATGGGTAATGAATTTGGACAGACCTCCGAATGGAATTTCAGTACTGAACTTGACTGGCATTTATTAAAATACGAATCACATTTAAAATTGCAGCAATGCGTGAGCGATCTGAATAAATTATACACATCGCAACCGGCGCTTTACGAATATCAGTTTGATACAAAAGGATTTGAATGGATAGACCTGAATCATCGGGATGAATGTGTGATTGTATACAGGCGTAAAGGGAAAAAAGCTGAGGATGATTTATTGGTGGTTTTCAACATGACGCCCGTTGAAAGGCAGAACTGGAAAATACACGCACACGGGAAATCTTCCTGGAAACAAATTTTCTGCAGCGATGATCAGCAATATTGGGGAGGTGGTAATTTCACCAGCCAGGAAATTGAAACAAAACCTGTGGATAAAAAGAATAAGTGGTACGAAATAAACCTCCATCTTCCAGCGTTAAGTGCTATAGTATTACAATAGCTGGTATATTTTTTGCAAAACCATAAATATGAAAAACCTAATCTCCACAACTATTTTGTGTTGTATTGCCAATTTACTATTTTCCCAAAATTCTGATAGTGCCCAATATTATTTTCAAAAAGGATTAGAAAATATTGATAAACGCCTTTATGCAGTTGCCGGGAAAAATTTCGATAAAGCAATTCAATTCAATCCCAATTTTGTAGAAGCTTATATAG
>DATCMY010000501.1:0-2772 GCA_036565505.1 Hanamia sp. | reverse complement strand
TTATTATACTATTCTTGTTATAATGCCTCACAAAACTCAACCGAAGGTATTCCAGCACATCAAAATATTAATTAGCCATGAAGTTTGCTTATTCTTTAAAAGGTTAAATTTGTAATTGTCTAATGATTGCTCAACAGCATAGATGTAGTTCTTTACCTTATTGTTATAAGCTTGTTTAGCCAGAATGTTTCCCTGCCTTGCACCACGACCATTACGCTGTTCTAACTCGGACGGTTTCCACGGAATATCTAAATGATGCATACCGATAACGTTTCGTTGAACATTTAAACCGGTACCTGCTTTTTCGGTACTGCCCAATAAAATCCTGATTTCTCCATTATTCATTTTCCTGAACAGTTCAGGTTTTTGCCGGTCCGTCCAGTCATGTATGAAAGTGATATGATTTGCGGGTATTGAAAAGTCACTGACCAACTTATTTTTTAAAGCATCATAGATATTGAAAGCATCAGGCTTAGGTGTGCCAATATCACTGAAGATAATTTGTGTTCCCTTTTGATCATTACTCAACTGATACAACTCTGCAACTTTTCTTGCACAAACATTTACTTTATTGTTTGGATGATCTTCATACAGATTCGGGTTGATAAGCCGCATATCTGCTGCCATCTTTTTGGCATAGTTGGTTGCAATCAGCATCCTGCCTCTATCTTCTTCTTTTGTTAAGGGCCGCCTGCCGATTATTTCACCATCCCCTGTTTTAGCAAACACCATCAGCTTTTTTATAAATTCTTCCTGGTCCGGGGTGGGTGGAATATTTACTAATTGCTCATCTAATTCAGGTTTATCTAAATTGATGTGTTTCGCTGTTTTGTAATCGGTGATTTCATTATAAAACAAAGCCAGTTCAGGCACTTTAATAAAATGACGGAAACGTTCCTTTGCAATAATTTCATTGGTAACAGAAAATTCAAAGTCAACTGTTTTCCGTGCAAATACAGCAGCCCATGCATCAAAGTTTTCTATCTGCTGCCTTTTCATTTCATTAGGCCTGAGATATTTAAACAGTAAATACATTTCTGTTAAGCTGTTGGAAATGGGTGTGCCTGATAAAAAAGTAACACACAAATCACTGTTGAATCTTTCCTGCAAGGTTCTTACTGCAAACAACATATTTAGTGCCTTCTGACTGCCTTCCATATTACCCAACCCTGCAACCCTGTCATGCCTTGTAGTAAAAGTGAGGTTCTTATACTTATGTGATTCATCTACAAACAAATGATCAATACCGAGGTCTTTAAAATTGATACCTGCATCTTTTTTTTCCTCAATATCTTTTAAGATGCCCTGTAACTTTATACCCAAATTATTTTTCCGAATCTCTAAACCTTTCAGCATCCTCCTTGAAATTTCTCCGCCCATATCTTTGAGCGTATGCAAATCCCTTTCAACATTATCTAATTCTGTTTGAAATATCTCTCTTTGTATCTGTGGGCTTTGTGGTATTTTACCAAACTGGTCATGCGTTAAGATGATGCAATCCCAATTATTATTTTTGATTTCATGAGACAATCTTATCCTCTTTACCGGTGTAAAATCATTTTCTCCCGGTGCCAGCAACCTTGCATTGGGATAAGCTTTGCGGTAAGTCTCTGTGATTTGGTTTACATTGGCTTTTAGTGCCAGTATCATTGGCTTATTGACAATGCCGAGGCGTTTCATTTCATGAGCAGCCACTATCATCGTCAGCGTTTTACCGAGGCCCACTTCATGATCTATCAATGCACCTCTATTTTGGATTATTCGCCAGGCCGAACTTTTTTAGGAGCTATACAAATCTTCAATACCTAACCTCTTTTTATCTAATCCGGGGAATTGTAAATGACTGCCATCATATTCTCTCAGTACATAACAGTTGAATGTATTATTGTAGCGCTGCTCTAAATCTTTTTTATCACTGTCAGGTAATTCTTTTAGCCACCCTGTAAAATTGTTACGGATGGATTCTATTTTTTGATGGGCTAATTGTATGGCATCATTATCCGGTACACGGATTGTTCTATCACCCAAATCAACTTCGTAAGTATAAAACGGCGTGGTATTTTCCAAAGCATGTTCAAGCATTGTATGGCCATAGGTTGTCTTGCCACTCTTTGTGGTAACGGCATATTCCTGATTCGTTTTTGCATTGCTGCTACTTGTCTTTACTTTAAAAGTATCCAGCGAAGGGAAATAATTAACCGCTGTATTCAGCTCAAATAAATGAGATGAAAAACGGTTGTAATAATCTTGCGGTATCCATCTTTCACCTAAGTTGAAATCCAGTAACTCAAAAGGAATTTTTTCCGGCTGTATTTTTTCTAAAGCCTGTAAGCTCCTTTGCAGTTGTATATTATCCGGTGCTTTCTCCGCTTCTTCTTTTGCAATATTTAATTTGATAACTACGTTACCGCTTAATAACTGATCGGCAGTTTCCCAGCTATTATTTGCAGGGTTTAAATAAATATGATTACCCAATGCATTTATTGTTTCAGGCTCTGTACTATCAGTAGCCGCTGCAATAAACTCAATATCAACTACGCCTTTATCATTTAAGTTTTTTGCCAAAGCCTCTATAGGGTTAACTGTATGAAATGCTTCCTGTTTTTGAATCAGGGATTGAGTAAGTATGTCTGCTTTAAAATACTGATTCCCATCTTTTCTTTCTAAAGATGCCAACACAATAAAACCAAAGGCTTCATCTTTTAATATTTTTTGCCGGTTGTTAGGTGAGTTTAAAATACCATAACCTTTTACCAACGCATTATATGATTC
>DATCMY010000500.1:0-3761 GCA_036565505.1 Hanamia sp. | reverse complement strand
AAGCGGTCTGCTGGTGAAGGCCAACTGCCTCAAACAGGAAGACAACTCACCTCACCGCAGGATACGCTGATCAGGAAAAACTTGCAGGATGCTTCTGATGCTTTTTCAGATCTGAAACCTAAAATATTTGGAGCCGATTTGTTTAAAACGTCGAATTCTTTTGCAGCCAATTTAAACATTGCCACTCCGGTTAATTACCAGATCGGATCGGGTGATCAGATCAAAATTAATGTTTATGGTAATTCATCTGTAAACTGGGACTTACCGGTATCACCTGAAGGAACAATTAATATTCCCGGTGTTGGTATCTTAAATTTACGGGGAAGAACAATAGAGCAGGCTACTAAACTTATTAAAGATAAACTGGCGACGAATAATTATGCTATAGGAAGAGGGACAAATGCCGAGGTTACATTAGGAAATATCAGGACGATCAGGGTTACTGTAACCGGAGAGGTTGTAAAACCGGGCACTTATCCATTACCTTCGTTAGCTACTGTTTATAATGCATTAGAAGCTGCCGGAGGCCCATCAGAAAATGGTTCATTCCGTGAAATAAAGGTAGTTCGTAACAACCGTATATTAGCCACAGTTGACATTTATGATTTCCTGATCAGAGGCTTTGATATAAATGATATCCGCCTTCAGGACCAGGACAGGATTGTTATTCCTGTTTATAAAAACCGCGTTGAATTTGCAGGAGAAATAAAGCGCCCCATGATATTTGAAGCTTTACCTGATGAAACGCTTCAGGATGTGATTAATTTCGCCGGTGGCTTTACAAGCAGAGCCAATTCATCGATGATTAGAATTTACCAGAATGCGTCTACGCAACGTAGACAGGTAGATGTCAGTGAGGCAAATTTCAACTCATACAAAGCAAAAAGCGGGGATAAATATTTTGTAAGTCCCATACTGGAACGGTTTGAGAACAGGGTAACGATAGAGGGCGCTGTTTTCCGTCCCGACCAATACGAGCTGACACCAGGTTTAACATTAAAGCAGCTTATTGAAAAAGCATCTGGTCCGAAGGAAGATGCTTTCTCCAGAGGAATAATTACACGTCTGAAAGCAGATAATACCATTGAATCCCAGTCTTTCGATATTCAGAGAATTCTTGCAGGAACAGATCCGGATATTCTCTTACAACGGGAAGACAAGATTAAGATAACATCCATATTTGATACCAGGGATGCATATAAGGTGAACATTACCGGAGAAGTGCGTCAGCCCGGAGAATTTGATTATGCCGAAAATATGACTCCGGAAGACCTTGTTTTGTTAAGCGGGGGATTTAAGGAAGGTGCAAGCCCTAAACGTATCCTGGTATCCAGAAGAGTAAAGAATAGTGATGTTACTTCGGCTTCAGCAGTGACCGCACAAGTATACCAGGTAGATTTAGATAAGGATCTTAAATTTAACGGCACCAAATTTATATTGCAGCCTTTTGATATTGTCTCTGTTTATAATGCAGTTGGCTATGAAGAGCAGCGTCAGGTCAGAATAGAGGGTGAGGTGTTGTCACCGGGTAATTATACGATACTAAGGAAGGATGAACGGATCTCAGATCTTGTAAACCGGGCAGGAGGGTTAACGGCCCTGGCATATTCTCAGGGAGCATCATTGAAGCGTCCTGGAGCTAAGGCCAAATCCTCTGCAAAAAATACAATGGATAAGGCTACTGATGATCAGGAAAGAATTGCAAGGTTGCAGCGTTTACAATTCTCTGTTAAGGATACTTTGAACCTTTCTGAGCAAAAAGAAGTGATACAAAACATCAATGTGGGGATTAATCTTGATAAGATATTACTAAAACCAGGTTCGAATTTTGACCTTGTGCTAGAGGAGGGAGATACGCTTCGAATACCAAAGCAGTTTCAAACTGTAAAAGTTAGTGGGGAAGTATCATCACCCATTAAAATTATTTATACTCAAGGAAAGGGATTTAAACAATACATTTCTGAAGCAGGGGGATTCTCTGATAAATCATTGAAAAGACGGTCTTATGTTTTATATGCGAATGGGGCGGTGAAAGGGACCAATAAAATATTCTTTTTTAATGATTATCCTCGTGTTAAACCAGGCGCTGAAATCTTTGTACCTAAGAAGGAGGACAAGAAGAAACTTTCTGCAACAGAAATAGTAGGTATGTCAACAGGACTAGCTTCGTTGGCGGTTATAATATTAAATTTGCTGAAATTGTAATGGAAATAAGTAATCAACATCTTGTTAATGAAAACATAGGCCAATCCCAGGGTTCTGGAACTAAAGATTATAATGAGATATCACTTCGGGAAATAATTCTGAAAGCACATAAATGGCAAAAATATTTTTTTTCTAAGTGGAAATTCATTCTAATTGTATGCACATTAGGCGGAGTTCTTGGTATTATATATTCCTACACTAAAAAGGCATTATATATAGCTGAATTGACATTCGTGCTGGAGGAAGGCGAAGCCGGCGGGGGTAATGCTTATTCAGGTATTGCAAGTCAATTAGGAATTGATCTTGGAGGTAATAGTGCAGGAGGAATTTTTGTGGGAGAAAATTTATTTGCTTTTATGAAGTCACGATCAATGATTCAAAAGACATTGATGACGCCTGTTGACTTTAAAGGCAGAAAGATAACATTAGCGGAATTTTATATTGAAATAAACGGGCTGAGAGACGCCTGGGAAAAAAATCCCAAATTAAAAGATATTCAATTCCTGCCAGGCACTGATCCATCGGCGTTTTCTTTGTACCAAAATAGTATTATGAACGGGTTCCATAAAAGTATTGTAGCTAATAATTTATTTGTTGACAGACAGGATAAGAAATCAAATTTATTATCTATTCGGGTTACATCCACTAATGAATTATTTTCTAAATATTTTACAGAAACATTGGCTAAGGAAGTATCGGATCTTTATATCGAAACAAAAACTAAAAAATCTGCTACTACAGTTTCAATATTGCAGCATCAGACAGATTCTATTAAGCGTGCATTGGATTTTGGAATTCGCGGTGTAGCAGCATCAACTGATGCAAACCCTAATCAGAATCCTGCTCGCCAAATTTTAAAAGTCGAATCTCAACGAAAACAAATTGACGTTCAGGTTGGTCAAACAATATTCAATCAGCTAGTGCAGAATTTGGAAGTAGCTAAAATGTCTCTTAGGAAAGAGACTCCCTTGATCCAAATTATTGATCATCCTGTATTACCATTAGATATGATAGTTTTTGGTAAGGTTAAAGGATTTATTTTTGGTTTTATTCTAGCAGGGTTCTTAGTGATATGCTATTTATTGATAAACAAGGTTTATAAAGATTATAAGTTAAACTGATTATATAAAACAGATTCATTTTGCCGGGATATATATTATGAAATTGTACCAAAAAATTAGTTTCCTTTTCTCTCCTGCTCAAAAACGGGAATTAAAGATTATTGCTATATTATTAATTATAGGGATGTTTTTTGAAATGTTGGGCCTTGGAGTAATGATTCCTGCTTTAGGTTTAATGCTTAAAACTGATTTTATTAAACAATATCCAGCATTACAGCCATATATGCATGTTTTAGGTAATCCTACACAAGCCCAGCTTGTATTTTGGGGCATGTCATTCCTGGTATTCATTTATCTTATTAAAGCTGCTTTTATGATATATTTAAGCTGGCGTCAAAATTATTTTTCATCTAATTTGTCTGCAGAGCTGTCCAGTAAGCTTTTCCTGGGTTATTTAAAACAGCCATATATATTTCACTTGCAGCGTAACTCGGC
>DATCMY010000499.1:0-2983 GCA_036565505.1 Hanamia sp. | reverse complement strand
TGTCAAAGCAATTTAGAAATGTCACCTTCTTAGCAAAGTAGAAATGTCACCTTTTTTACTAAGAAACCTGTTTATCTCAAGCAGTTACCCACAGGTCTTGAGCCCCTCAGAGGCTCAAGAGTCTTGTGGAGAACTGTTTATAGCATCATCTTTAGCTACGCTAATTATCTGTGCATACTGCCGCCATGGATGATTTGGCCCAGGAATATATTTTTTTATTTCCTCGATTTTCTTATCCAGCTGTTTAGCACCCATTATTTCTGGCGAACGTTTTTGTTTTTTATGGCAGACATATTCCAAGGGGTGACCTTTGTATAATAAAGTTATGATGCCTGATAAATCTTCGCAAACCTTAACTGTTGCATGGCGTAATCCATACCCTGGTTTAGTTGTCTTTATTTGATAAATAATATTGTCGTAACTTAATTCTAATTTTTTTGATAATTTACGATCATACTGAAAACTAAAAATTAAATTCAATGTATTGGTGTCTGGCAAATCTTTCCGATGCGCTTCAATTAAGCTTCTTGGCTCCACCGCAAAACGGCGATCCCAGTCTTCCATAAATTTGGGTAAATATGCATTCGCTTCTTCAATTGAGCTAATCCCGCGTAAACGCATTTCTTTTATTAAGCGATCTTGCAATGTGCCATTTGCATTTTCAACTCTGCCTTTTGCTTGCGGAGAGTTCGCGCAAATTGATTCAATTCCTAGCTCACGCATAGCACGTCCAAATTGTGTTTCTGCATGTTCACAATTGGGTAAATTAACTCGAAATACACCATATTTATCGCTATAAAATGCTAATGGCCTGCCATGTTTTTCCATGTACTCTCGTGCTAATTTAAAATATCCAACTGTCGTTTCACTTTTTTCAAAACGTAAGCCAACCAACCGGCTTGTTGCATCATCAATAAATACTAACAGACAACATTTCGGTGCTCGACCTTCAAGCCAATCATGATGTGAACCGTCAATTTGTATAAGCTCACCAAAACAAGCTCGGCGTAATCGACTCTGATGTACTTTCACTTTCTTGTGTCGCTTAGCTTTCCACAATTCCCATTCAATCATCCATTGCCGCAGCGTCTCTTTGTTAACAATAATTTTGTGACGCTCTTCTAGCTTCTCTGATGCAAATGTTGGACCAAAATCATGGTAGTGCTTTTGAACTAATTCCTTTGCCTTAATTTTTACACTGCTGTCATGTCGATTATTACTTGGTTGCCCTCGCTGCTTAGAAACAAGCGCGGCAGGCCCATCCCTTCTATATGCCTTAGCCAAACGAATAACTTGCCTCTTTGATAACCTGAGCAGTTGCATTGCCTGGCGCTGCTTTAAACGCTTCTCTACAACCTGCCTTATTACCGTTAAACGTTCTACTTCTTGCGTACTCATCGTTAATAGTCCATTTGGCATTGTCATGTCCCTCGACCTTAGATGGTCCTTTAAGACTACCCAAAATGAGGCCAAAAGGTGACATTTCTACTTTGCTCAAAGGTGACATTACTAAATTGCTCCTACACTATACTATTGGGCTATATGCAACTACATGAATATATGATATTATGTGTCTATATATGTATATATAAACCTTTCAGAAACGGCTGTTTCAGAAAGATTAAACTGCTTACTCTTGATTAACCTATCTTCTACCCAACGGCAATTTCTGTAGCATGCGCTTTCACTAAGCCCATAACTTTGACCCAAATGAAAATAAGTTCGGTATTCTCTTAGGTACTCCAGCGACATTAACAATCTTTCTGGTATCGTCAATTTGTTAGGCTTTCCACCCCGATGTTTTTCTTGTTGTTCTGCAGCTTCCAATATTTTTTTCATTTCTTCAAATGTTGCTTTATGTACTCCGGTTAATCGCCTGAAGGATTGATTTGATAACTTGTTAATCGACTCTAGCTTGCTCATTCCATTGATACTCCAGATCTTAAATCTGGAGAATTCTATTGATTTTTAACAGTTATGCAAGAGGTCTAGTGAATGCGGGTAGCAGAATATGAAGGGCAATAACCCATGCGAATTGTAAGCGCGATAAAATAAGTGGATCAAGATGCATAATCTTTTTTCCTGTGTGTTTTTAACTTAGCTATTTTAAATAGGTAATCATTTATAATAACCTAGCTTAGTGTATGTTATTTTAAGGCATTAACCTCATGCTAAAATCAACAAGAATTAAAAATTTAGCTATTTCAAATATGCCGTATGCTTTATGAATATGAGAATTCTGGGGTTTTCCTCCTGCTAAAATAGTATTGACCCGGCGGTTTAAAGTGGGAAACAACCACGTTAGCTGAAGAATACAAATGATTATTAGCATTCCCACAATCAACCAATTAATTAATGTCAATTTTATAAAAATGGCATTGAGTATAATCACCATCAATAAAATACATTGTACTTTATGGAAAGAATTAAAAACTGTGCGTCCAACATCTAAGCCAATTGCTTTAGTAAGAGTTGGTGCACGAAATTTTACCCAACTTTCCAAAAATGAAATACCCAATATCATTCCAGCCCATAAAAGAGCAGTTATTATTATTAGTCGTGAGTGCATGATTTGATTGTATCGATATTCATATATGCAGCCTTTTGCGACAATGTTGATAAAGTTATAAGTGTATAAAAATCATTCTATTCGTCTGAATTTTTAAGCCTCAATGCTTAATATTTGGTATTATGTTTCCCCTAGATCATAACATGTATTTTGAATACATGTTATGATCGACTAAACATATTGTCAAGTGATAGACATAAAGAGATGTTGAAAATGCAATTAACCCTTTATTCAGATTATTCTTTACGCGTTTTACTTTATTTAAGCCAGATGTCTAAAGATTCTGCCACCATTACAGAAATTTCTGATTTTTATGAAATTTCTAAAAATCACCTCGTAAAAGTTGTTCATCGTCTTGCGCAGTTAGGATTTATTATTAGTTCCAGGGGAAAAGGCGGGGGAATTAAACTGGCC
>DATCMY010000498.1:0-11589 GCA_036565505.1 Hanamia sp. | reverse complement strand
GTGGTAGAAAATCCTATCTTAAAAAGGTTTTTTGTTGCTTTTATTTCAGGGTTTTCGCTTAGGGAGCGCAAAACATATATGTATCCTGATTCTTTGTCTTCATTAGATATACTGTTGAAGTTATCGAGTAGGTTTTCAGCCTTTTCTGTGACACGTCGGCCATTTTTATATAATTCTGCCGCAAGTGAACGGAGTAGCATATCTGATTCCGTTCCATTTTCAAAAATGCACCTTAAACGGGCATTGACCTTGCCGCCTATTTTTTCCTTTTCAGATACTTCAGCTACATATAGCAAAATCCCTTTTAGAACAAAAAAATACCCTTTATCTATTTGCTGCTCATTTTTAAATGGATAAAGTTTCCTTCTTTTAGCTCTCAAATCCTGGTGACAGGCAATAAATAAGTGTTCAAAATTTTCGAAGTCCATGCACGGTTTCCGTGAGGCAACATAATCAGGCATTGTTGTCGCTTTAGATACATGTTTAAGATCGAAAATACTTTCAGCACTGGTTTCTAATAATCCAAAATCGTCATCGTCCCATATATCGTCAATGCTTTCGATGGGCTTTTGTACGATTTCCAATAAATTAAATCGGTCATGAGGCTTGAGCATTTCAATCTTTTGTTGATCTGACCGGATACCATTTAGCCGTGACTTTAATTGATATTCCTGTACGCCGTTGCCTGAAGTAGGCTCACGGTTGTTTTTTTCGTAAAAGGAATTGATTTCCTCAAAGGAAGCCACCAAACGTTCATCTGCGTTTCTGGCCTGTGTCCCTGCTGGTTTTATATCTAATAAACCAAAAGGGTCATCATTGAAAATATCTTCTAAAGAACCTTTAATTGCCATTTGCTTGTTTCCGCTTTTCTGCCTTTAAGTAAATTATTACTTCAGCCATTCTTTTTTCCAGTGAATCAAGAGACCCAATATTCGGTTCCCGGCCATGTGTAGCCCTAAAGTCCTTAATTTTAGGCCATAATACAATTGCTTCCTCTTTTGTTACTTGTATCCGTGTAGAATCAATACTTTCCTGAATTAGTTTGAGCACGTGGGTAGTTACAGATTTTGACAAAACTTCAAATGCCTTTTGAAAAGGATTGACTTGATCAATTAAATCAATATGCAACTGGTCGATATCGACAAATTTGTTGGCCATGATTAAAAACCGCTTATCACCGACCGTTTTTATTTCTCCATTTTTGATAACTGAATCAGCAACAACATGCTGGCGTAATTCTTCAACTTCATCCTCAGTTAAATCAGGGTACTTAATCTGAATTATTTTAGGGATAAGTACCTTGTTGATAACCTCCGGGTCTAAATTGCCGGGCATTGCTTTCAGCATGGTATTATCCTGCAAAATGGTAGCTTTGAGATCGTTCAAATCAGATTCTATAATATCCTTGACACGTTTGGAGCTGGGCTCTTTTAAACCCCAAATTTTCATTTCCCCAGGCTTGGGCTGGTCTTCATCATTTAGCTTTGTTTTAAATTTAAAATTGGGTGCTAAAACCTGTTCCATTAGCAAGGAAGCCGTGATCGCTTTTAGCATATTATTAACAGAAAGTTGGACATCCTCCCTTTGCGCGTCAGGCTCGGCAATAAGATTTGTAAATTGAGCATGCGATTTATTACTGCTATCGCGAGTGCAACGACCGATAATCTGTATAATCTCGGTTAATGATCCTCGGTAGCCAACGGTTAAGGCGTTTTCACAATATGGCCAATCAAAACCCTCTTTGGCCATACCTAAAGCTATAATTAAATCCATATCGTCAAGTGCCGACATGTTTCTTAAATAGGTAGAAATTTTCTCCCTGTCTTTGGAATTATCATTTACTAAATCCGCAACTTTTAATATCCTTCCATCGGAGTAGCGTTTGATATATATTACTCCCGTTTCGCTGTCCTGGTGGGTGATATCGCCTACTGCATCTAAAATAAATCCGACCTCTTTTTCTTTATCCTTGGTGGATTCACCGGAGTTGACGTTTGGGATATGCAGTATGGTCTTTTTATCGGTATCTAAAATTTCCAGAATAGCCGTTGTATACCTTCCTTGATAAAAATGATAGCCTATTCCTAACGATTTGAGATAGGTATAACCATTAAGCTGTTCATAATAATTATAGGTTACTTTAGTGAATTTTGATTCATCTTCCGGTAATAAAACAGGTACGCTGTCACCTCTAAAATATGAACCAGTCATTGCTATAATATGTGCACTTGATTTTTGCATTATGGCTCTTAAATGCTCACCCAATCTGCTGTCAGCATCTGCCGAAACATGGTGAAATTCATCTATTGCTAAAAGAATATTATTGAAACTCGACTCTTCCAATTCATCTACAGCAAATCTTAAGGTTGCATGTGTGCAAATCAAAACTTTTTCTTCATTAACTAAAAATTTTTTAAAGGCTTGTACTTTACTTTTACTTCCGTCATTTCCTGGCGTACAAAGGTTATAGGCATCATTGATCTGCCAATCGGCATAAAAGCCATGTTCAGTTAAGTTAGTAGAACGAAAAGAAGAGCCAATTGACCTTTCAGGTACGGCGACGATAACCTTTTTTATATTTTGATGAACAAGTTTATCCAATGCAACAAACATCAACGCACGGGATTTGCCGGAAGCCGGTGGCGCCTTCAATAAAAGATATTGTGCATCGCGGGCCTGATACGCCTTTTCCTGCATTTCGCGCATACCCAAATCGTTGATTTTTGAGCTTCGGCCAGTTTGAGAATATGTTACATGTACGATATCTGGCATATTATTTATTATTAACCTTTTTTGATTTCTTCTTTAATTCGAATAAAGTACCCTTTGACTTATCATCGGCTATCATTTGCTCATAGAGTTTAAATAAATATTCCAAACGTTCTTCATCGTTTTCAAAGGGTTTACTACGATAACATCTTTCGATTGCTAAATCTAATTCTTTGTGGGCCTCTTTTAAACTTTTGGGCATTTTATCGGGGTCGTATAGTAACGCCAAAGTCTTTTCAGAATGGGTTTCTCTTTCATCCAATACTCTATATACCAATTTTTCTAACTCGGTTTTTTGATGCGGAATAATTGGCGGAAATGGAAACGTATTATAGCATAATTGAGATGAATAACGAATTCGAGATTCCAGCCTACCAGCAACAGACTTTACCCAAATGTTATGCATTTTCGAAGACACAACTGCGAATACCCACGGTTCTGCATCATAAATAACAAAAGCTGAATTTGATACTATAAACGAACCGTCTAAAAAACCAATTGGTATATAATCCCTTCGTTCAGAAGAAACTGACGGGATGATTATTGAGTTTGTTGGTTTATATCTTATTTCCCCAAATCTATGCGGATATTTTGCAAGTTTTTGTGTCGGTATTTTTTTACTCCTGGTTCGCATAGATCTGCACACTTCCAACCTCCGGTTGATTTCTTCGTATTTCAATGCTTCACTTAAGTCATCGTCTTCTATCCACAGACAATACCTATAGGTATTATTTATAAATTCCTCTGCTCCAATAAATTTTTTTACAAATTTTAAAATACTTGGGTCTATTTTCTCTAAAGCTCTTTGTTCATCTAAAGAAAGAATTAAACCACCATCGTCTTTTGGAGCGTTTCCCAAGGAAATTTCCGGCAATATTGCAATTGGCTCAAAGCGGTTTACTATAATTAAGTTTCTTCCTTCTGTTAAATAGGGGCTTATATTCTCCACTATTTTAACGTTCCTATCATTGTATATTTTTTTTGTGGTTTTTTTGTCGACACTACAAATTCCAATTGTAACTACTGAAACCCCAGCTTGTGATTTTGCATTGTTCGTCCACTTATAAGGTTGGTAACAAAAATGTATTTTAACTCCCCGAGATAGCAGTTGGGGCCATAATAGGTTTACTTGTGTTCCTTGACAGATAGAATTTGTACTAACGAATGCGAGGCATGATGACGAGTTTTTAATAAAGCTAACACCTTTAAAAAACCAACATGCAATGTAGTCAAGGTCTTTATAATTGCCAAAACTTCGAAATACGCGATCCATATCCTCTTGTTGCTCCTTACTTCTTAGGCTTCGGCCTAAATATGGTGGATTCCCCAAAATGTAAACCTCATCTCCGATTTTTTTAGGGCAAACAATTTCCCAATCTACACCTGTCGCATTGCCATGTGTAATATTACCACCATCCTTTAATGGCAGGGTTGGATTGCTTTGGCCAAACTCTTCCTTAAATTTCATGTTCATCTGGTGTTGCGCCAACCACAAAGAAAGCATTGCGACTTCATGGGCGAAATCATCCAGTTCGATGCCATAAAATTGGGTTAACTGTATGTTTGAAAATAATTTGCGCTGGTACATGGCAGCCAGGTTTTGCTGCGCCTTCGGTATAAGCGCCAGTTGTTTTTCCTCAAAACCCGTTACTGCTTGTTGTAATTGTTCGAGTCTTTGAATAATCTTAATTTCCAAAAAACGCAGTTCTCTGTAGGCGATGATTAAAAAATTGCCACTACCGCAGGCCGGGTCAAATATTTTTAACTTAGATAATCGCAATAACAAATTTTCGAGTTTTTGCGGCTGATTTTTGTTGCTTTCAAATTCCTGATAAAGCGCATTCAAAAATAAAGGCTCTATTACCTTCATGATATTAGGAACAGAAGTATAATGCATTCCTAAACCTCCCCGATGTTCTGGCGTAACGACCGCTTGGATCATCGAACCGAATATATCCGGATTAATATCCTTCCAATTTAATTCCCCACATTCAATGATCGCGTTACGTGATTTATAAGTAAACTGCGGGATGGCGTATTCTTCCCTAAATAAACCCCCATTTACATACTGGAAAACATTTAGATGTTCCGGCAAATTACTACGAATAGGATAATCAGTATTTAAAACTTTGAACAGTCTTTCCAAATAATTTTTCAGATCACTGCCGTCAGCCTGCGTATGAGATTTGATAGCGTTAGTAAAAATATTTTTGCTGAAAATTTCAGTATCCTCTGCAAAAAAACAAAACAGAAGCCGCGACAAGAAAACATTTAAACCGTGAACTTCTGCGGAAGTAGTGGTCGGGTTATCTTTGTTGATCTCATCGTAAAGTTTCGCCATCTTTTCGGCAGCTTTAACATCAGCAGGGTTTTCAACTTTAAATTGCGCCTTTTCCATCCCCGCTAAGGGCAGGAAAAAAGCGAAATGCCTGTCCAGTTCAAAAAAGGGTATATCTAAACTATCTTTATTTTTTGTGTCTATAGCAAGCAATCTGTCATAGTCTGTTGTGATAATGAACCGGGGCAAATGAGAAATAATTAACGGCTCTGATTTTAATCTGTCGATTTCCAGATGCAGGTCGGTATCTTTAACGGTCTTAAAGAATATCTTTTTTTTCCATAGAGTTTCGCCCTCAGTTTTCGAGAGATTTAATCCACCATCCTTTAATCTTTTAATGATAGATTTTGGGGTGTCATAGGCCAAAAGAAAATCATAGATAAAATTCGCCTCATCGAACGAGTTAATAAGATCAGTTACACTATTTTCAATTTGGACTATATTCATATAAAATTAACAGTGATATTTATTATCCAGGCGGGTTTGGTTTTGCAAAGCAAAGGATAATAGAGGTAAATATAGGCAAGTTGAAGTACATATAAAAAGTAAGTATAAATAATTCCAACTACATATTGTGCGTATTTGAGATTTATCGGGTCATTTTGAGCACTTATCAGGAGTTTTCAGACACTTAAAGCGCGGCAAAAAAACCTGATTGCCGACCATTGACTGCTCAATAGGCCAACATTAAAGGGCTTCCTATAGCTTCTTTTAGGCTAAATGAGGTAATGTGGACTAATTAAATATAGTTAAACAGGGGGGCGTATATCCATTATCTGCGCATTGTTGTCAATAAAGCTTTTAAGCATGTTATTGGCAAGGCTGATTTCAAAATTATTAATTTGCGCAACTTTAAAGGCTTCTAAAGCAAAAGAAAAGTCTGAAGCGGCTGATATAGTTAGCCAAAAAGAGCGGGAAGCCAAAGAAGCGCAAGAGCATCTTTAATTCCTAAAAAAACAATAACAATTCTGACTTAAAAGTCTGTATTGATAAAATTAAAGTATATTTAAAAATCTAAGCACATCTACGTGCTTTTGTGATAAGGTTTAGGTAAGAAAAGCTCGTCGCGATGCCTGGCTTTTCTTGTTTTCAAGTGTTTTTTTTAATTAAAAATTCTTTTACTTGTAACAATTTTGTTGTACTATTCCACAACATATTTATATATTGCTCGTATAAACCTTATTATTATAATGGCAAAAGTTAAAAACCTAAACCCGTTTCACAAGGCCACTGCGAGTGTTAAAAGAGCAACTTATGAAATTCGACTGGAATTAAAACGTATAGAGGCATGTATGAAGCTAAAGACAAATATTATAAACTCAACAAAAAAAGACCAGGAAAGGCCGAGGCATCCTTTTCGTCAGTTAGTTGGGGCTATTGAAGATTTAGAGTTTGTCGAAAGAAAATTCAATATTAGGTACGGAAGTGGTACTCCCCCTGAAAACAAAATCGTATTCGTATCTTTGTGCTTTCGTCACATTATTTTTGAGCAATTACTCAAAAACAATCAGTTATCAAATAATAATGCCGAATGAAAATAAATAACCTTGTTGACCGAAATTTTTATACAGCATCTGCCTTAGAAAATATAAGCCATATTTCCAAGTTGCTCAACGACCATGAATACGTTGCAATAATTGATGAAGATTTAACAACTACGGGAATTATTACTATAAAAGATTTGCACTCCAATGCCGATAGCAGCGCTATTATAGATTTTGATTTCTTGAAACCAAAGGTACATCCCGATCAAACTATTTTTGAAGTTTTTAATGTGATGAAAGAAGGCGGTACCGATTTTTTGCCTGTCTATGAAAATGATTACTTTATCGGTGTTATTGCACTAATGACATTGATGGAAAGACTTACCAAGGCTGGTAATGAAACTAAGCAACATTATCAAAAAGCCATCCATGACCTAAGAAATCCCATTGGTAATTTACAGGGCCTTGCTAATATTTTAAACGAATCGATAACGGACAAGGAAAACCACGATTTGATTAAGCTTTGCAATCTTTCTTGTAAACATGCGATGGATATTCTTGACGATCTGCTCTTTGTTGAGGTTGATGAAAACAAGCCATTGAGTAAAGTGCCAACAGAAATGAATGGCTTTTACAGGCAATGTATCAATGAACAGTTAGGTTTAAGCTTGCTCAAGCAGATTGATATCATAACAGAACTTAGTGAAGAAAAGATTATTAAAGACATAGACCGTAACCAAGTCAAAAGAGCGGTTCAGAATGTTATTTCCAATGCCATTAAGTTTTCCTACCCCAATTCCATTGTCAAAATTTCAAGTAAGATAGATCGCGATCAAATCATATTAAAAATATTGGATACAGGTGTCGGCATACCGGAACGCTATCAAGCGGAAGTATTTAAAAAATTCACTCCGGCACAAAGAGCCGGAACAAATGGTGAGCCATCAACAGGTTTAGGCTTATGCTTTACTAAACAGTGCTTAGAACAGCATAATGGAAATATTTTTTTTAAAAGTACAGAGGGTAAAGGAACAAAGTTTTATATCTCTTTATGATTGATTGACAAACACATTGAATTCTATACGCTAATCATCATTAAAGATCACTTATTTCTTCAAAAAACATATAACTAATATTTTATTTGACTTTCCCTACTCTCTTGTTCCTGATGCCATTGGTAAATCGCATCAACTAATATAATGAACTTGTCTTTAAATAGCTCAAATTTTAAACTATCCAAATCCTTTATGCCGCTGCCCTTTCCTGTGTAGGCAAATAAGAACCATTTAAAAAGCTCTTCCTCGGCAGGATTGAATGGTTCATCACCAAACAATTCTTCTAATTTTTCTAAAATAGGTTGATGCTTATTCATTTTTCAAATAATTATTGTTTGAAATCAGACCTTTAATAGCAAATTTAATTGCATCTATCAAAGTTAGGCTTTGTTGTGACTTACCACAACAATTTTTATATATTATTATTCCAATTTTCCTAATCATTTAAAAGAGAAAATGGTTAGTAATTTAGATAGAGGGATATTAATGCAATTTGGAATACGCCTTAAATCTCTAAGGCAATCTAAGAACCTGACCTTACGCAAAATGGCCTTATTATGCAACGTGGAATATGCGGATATTCAACGTTATGAAACCGGGAAACAAAATATAACGTTACTTTCACTGGCCGAACTGGCAAAGGCATTGGAAGTAGAACCTAAAGACTTATTAGATTTTAAAAACAGTGAACAACAATAGATTATTTATAAAGGAATTTGTCACTGCATTGAAAATCAAATACACTTTATTCATATTCATCAATTCTTTAGGCAAACTATGATGGATTTTATTTCGTAGTAGTAGCATTGGTGAACTTTTTCATTCAGCCTCATCGGTGTCGCCATTCCGCAATTAGTTTTTAAAAATGCAAAGCGGCTGCTTTGAGGCTTTCAAGGGTATGCGAAAAATAGCCAATCTTTTAAAATGATTTTCATTTTATCCAGGTTGGTTCAGAAGCCTATAAATGACTTATCAGGGCACTTTTAAGAAGTTTTCAGGCACTTAAAGCGCGGCAAAAACTCCTTATTGCCCGCCATTGACTGCTCAATGGGCTAACATTAAAGGGCCTCCTGTCGCTTCTTTTAGGCTAAATGAGGTAATGTGTTCTATTGGGATATAGTTAAGCAGATGGGCTTATATCCATTATCTGCACATTATTGTCAATAACACTTTTAAGCATATTTCTTGCAAGGCTGATTTCAAAATCATCGACTTTGGTAACCTTTAAATTTAAGCTATTGATTTCCTCCAAAGTTTTAAGGCATTTGGATATAATTTTCAAAGCTTTAAAGTCGGTTTTATCTGCTAAAATACTCATTGCTGAAAGTTTTTAAATTTATATTGATACTAATAATTCAGGGTTTTACAGGCGATTTTATCAGCCTGAAGCAGTTTTTCCAAAAAATCGTAAAAATGCCCATGCCCGATTATATCCTCAAAAGTTATACTTTCAAAAGCATAATCATCTTTTATCGTCAGCCATTCATCGCCTCCGTCCCTTTGGTTTATGAAACATAGATTTCTATAATAAAACCCCTGTCCAAGACACCACCCAATATGTTTTAAACGGTCATGCAATTGGGTAAGGCTTTCGCATTTTTCAAGCATAGCCCTGCTAAATGCGGGGTCGTAAGCTTCTCTAATCCACCTGTTTTTTTCGCCGATTTCTTGCCACTTATCCAATAATTGTTCTTCATTAAGAATATTTGAGTTCGTATCCATATCAGTCTATTTAAAAGGGGGCGTTTTACAACCCCCTTAAAGGTTCATATTAGTTTAGAATAGTACCGTTTTTCGCAAAATCAGCGCACAAATCAAATGCTGACTGGCTACGCTGTAACCCTGTCCCGTACATGATGCTTTTAAATTTGCTTTCATCGTCCTTGAAGTTTCGGACATTCTGAAAATATCCCGTAACCGCATTGTAAGCCCCAAATAAAGTTCCTTTTGTGGTGGCTTCCTGTTGTGTTGGACTGGTTAGGGCATATTCCATAACGCTGCTTACCATATTATTATAAGTGGTGCTTAATTTGTCCTGCTTGCCGTTTTGCAGATTTTGTAATACTTCCTTATTAGGTGCCATAGCAATTTGTATTAAATGCTTAACGGCATTATCTGTAATTCGGATTTTAGCCCAACGGTTAAACACTTCTTCCAGTTCATCGGCTAACTGGTTGGTGATGCCTAATAATTGATGCGCTTGTTTTAGCCTTTCGTTTGCGCTGGCAGTATGCCTTATTTTAATGCCGTTGCTATGGTTACGCATGGCAGCATTGAGCGTATTGGCGCAAACGATCCTGACAGGTGTAAAAGCTGCGGTAATACTACCGTAACCATCGTGCGAAGTAGTTAAAAATAAATACTGCTCAATCAGATCATCCCTGCCCACCCTGATATAATCGGGTAATTTAGCGGTAATAAAAATGCGTTCGCCTTTGCCTAACGCCCCTGCGGTTTCGTATAAAATCCCATCTTTACCGCCCACAATACTATCGAAAAACTCAAAGGCGTTTACATTCTGTACTACTTCATAATCTTTACCCACTACGCCTAAAACCTGTTCCGTATCGTTGCGGATGGTGGCGTAAAAGTCGGGTACTTCAATTTCGGGTATGATTATATCCGTTTCGGGGTCGCCTGTATTGTTTTCCGTATCGTAGGTAAACAAAGGGCGTTTTTCAACGGTGTAATCCAACCCTGCATATTTAATTGCTTCTGCACTTGTCGGGTAATTTTCAATGATAGTACCTAAGCCGTGCCAGGCTTTTTGCTTTACACTCATAAAACTGTGTTTGCCTGTTTCCTCGTTAAAATTCAGATTGTGTGCCATTGCTGTTTTTGTTTAATTGTTCTTTATTTAATTTGATAATCTCTGTTTCCAATACTTCCACATTTTCGGTACTCCCGATGGTATATTGGGTTTGTGTTTCCAACTCTTTCATAGCATCCTGTATATTTTGATACTTAGTTTGGATAACCACTTTGATAAATAAAAAAATGGTGTCTTTCATGGTGCTATGTTGTTATAGGAATTGATAAACTCGGTCAGCTCTATTTGAAAAGCTTCGGGGTTTTCAATTGCTAACTGTTGTGCATAACCCTCCCAAAAGATTTGGTTGGTTAATTCAATAAATAACTCTAACATTGTCTTAGATTTTAAGATTAGAAATGTCTTAAATAACGCCCCCTGTACGCTGATACAAGGGGCGTTTCCAATTTTCAACTTAGGCGGGAATAATGATACCTGCTTCAATCTGCGCCAGTTTGTCTATACAAAGGGCGTTCACATACTGCGTTACATGAAAAATGATAACCGGGTTTTTAGTGCTAAAGCTTTTGCCCTTATCATCCTGAATGGTCAGTTCGCAACGGGAATAGTTAGTTATCCCGCTTTCTTCGGCTTCATCCTTTTGGTTAACCTCGAAAGCTTCCAAATTTTGGATGGTTTCCATTAATTTATCCCGTTGCACCTTACGGCGGTGCAGTTCTTCCACCAATTTTAACGTACCCTCTAAATTCAGTACAGGTTTAGCGGGTTTTACTTCCTCGGCAACTTTCTTTGGTTCTTCTGCCTTTGGCGCTTCCGCTTTTACCTGCTCCGCCTGTGGTGTTGGCTTTTCTGCCTCACCTGCCTTGATTTCTTCCTTTGGCTTTTCGGGTTCAATCTCTTTTTTAACAGATACCCGATTGAGCGGGTTACCGTGTACAAACTGCTTTGCTTTGTTGTCGGCTGTTACGGTGTTAACTCCGTTTAAGCTACCGTTACTTTTTGCGGTCTTATTGTCTTTTACTTCGGTTTTCATAATTTTTAATTTTTAGTATTTTTTAATGAAATGAATAATTGCCCAATCGGGCGGGTGTATCAGGCGGGCGGTCTGTCCGCTCCGCTGTGGGGCTGTGTGTGGTGGGCTTCTGCCGTTTGCTGTTTTCATGGTTGCTTTTC
>DATCMY010000497.1:0-15047 GCA_036565505.1 Hanamia sp. | reverse complement strand
GCCATTTACGACATCCTAAAGACCAACTACAAGCCATTCAAAAAACGAAAATCCGTAGTACACAAAGTGGAACTCAAAAAAATTGAAACCCAACAACGACGGCTATTAGAGTCTGGATAGCTGCAATGTGGGTTAAGTTTCGTTTCATAAGCCCGTTGGTAAAAGACCAGGCGGCGGCCGTGCTGATCAGGAAATGTTTAAATTTTTATAATGGAACACCAACGGGGGATAAAATACAATGCCTGGCTTTCCTTTTATACGATGTTTGTTAAACGCCGGGGTTACACGGAGTTTAGTTAATAATTAAAAATTTGTGCTGTGTAAGCCCCGCCGTTGCAATAATTTTATTTATTTGCTTGTCAACCAAAAGTAGATGGCTATACCTATCATTATTATTATTGTCTTTACGTTGCAGAAAGTAAGCCTGAATTTTGGTATAATCCTTTTGCAATTATCATTAGTGCATTTCATTTCTTAAAATTTTATGGTTTTGGAAACTGACATGCCATAAATGACATGTCCTATAATACTGCCCATCATAATCAGCATTATTGAACCTTCCGTCTTTGGCATTGATAACATCGCACCTATTATTGCTAACATAATTTGTGCAAAAATGAAAACAACAAAACCAAAAACTGCACCTTTTAAAAAAAGGTTACTAATTTTTACTTTTGGTGCAAACAAATAGGTATAGGCCAACGCAAAAATGACTCCTATCATAAAGTGCATTACCCAACCTGCTATTATGGGCATACCCATCATTCCGGCTAACATATCTGGTGGCGACATTTTGGGCATTCCCATCATTGGTGCCACAAACATTACGAGTGACATTAATGCTGTGCCTATAACACCAGCTAATATTGATTTACTAATTTTTGAATTCATTGTATTAATTTTTAAAGTTTAAAAGAATTTGAGTTATTTTTTATTTACTTAAGCCCGGGAAAATCGGTTTTCAATTGAAAGGTGGTTTATATTCTGTTTTTCCATCTTAGCCAAATGTTGGGTATTCCTTTGTTCCACTTCATTAATAAAAAAGATAATGCCAATCCAAAGACAGCATGGGCGATAATAACAGTTAAAGCAAATTGGTATCCGTCTTTAAAATCTATTCCAAAAAGACCAATGCCCAATGATTTTACAACCGGGCTGATCATAAAGCCAATACCAATCAACAATCCATATAATAAGCCTTGCCATATTTTGCTTTGCCCTAATACCAAACTAAATATCAAACCAAATGCAGCACCATTCCAAAAATGATAAGACCATCCCGCCAAATCAGACCATATATCAGGACCTGAAGCAAACTGGTTTAATAATAAAACTCCCATCAATCTTGGCAAATCTCCCGGCATCATACCTAACCTGAATCCTGATTCTCTGAAAATTTCAAGTGCGACTGTCGCAATAATTCCTGCTAGTATGCCATTGGTAGCAAGACGAAAAATGATAGTGTATTTTAAAAATTTAGAAAAGATTGTAAGTAACAAAATCAATGCAACAGATGGAAGGAGAAACTGAATAGCAAGTGATGAAAATGCGGATAAGCCTGCCTGTGCTGCCACAAAAAGATTAGGCGATATTGCTGCTAAACCCAGCAAGATAAATTTGATAAATAATTTTTTTGTTTGGATATTCATGTTTGATTTTTTAAAAATGAAAGGATGGACTACGGGCAAGCCCATCCTTTTAATTGTCATTTTTTATTTGGCAAACATGCCTGTTAGCATTGCAATCTTTTTGTCCAATTCCTGGCCAATCATTTTTACTTTGGCGCCATTAAAATATCCAAGTTCGCCTGATGGGGTAAAGTAGTTTATATAAGTGGTTCCTTTTTCTTCATAAACATTCACTCTTAAAGGAATAGCCAGTCCCACAGCCATGTTATCAGTGAAGGCATCTTTACCTACATTGGGATTACCAATGAAAATTGATTCGGCGTTAATGTTTAATCCTGTCATGGAAAGAATCTTGCCATGATTAATTTCAGCAAGAACAATCATACCTGCATCTGCAACTCCTTTTTTAATTCCTGATACAGTTTCATTAAAGCTTTTCATTGATTTTACTGTAACCAATTTGCTTTGTGCGCTTGCATCCTGCAATCCAAAAGAAAATATTGCCATTGTAGCAATGATTAATGACAATACCCATTTTTTAAAATTTGTTTTTTTCATTTTCATTTTTTTTAAATTATTAGTAATATATAGTAGTACCAGGTTCTTTAAAAAATCACCCACAAAATGAAAATATTTTTAGATTATTTTTTGCAGCAGTCTTCTTTTTCCTGAATAGAAGGGCATTTAACATTTCCAAAACTGCAATAAACGCAACAATCTCCTGGATTTGGGCGTAAGATTTCTTTACAATTTTCGCATTGATAGAAAAACTGACAAGCGTCGGTAGGCATTTCTTCTTCCTTTTGGTGCCCGCATTTTGGACAGGTAAGCGTTGATTTAAGAATTAAGTTTTTCATCCAGCTCTTTTACTTTTCTGATTTGCTCAACGCATTTGTGTTTTTGATTTTGAGCATTATGTTTAGTGGAATATCCGTAGTCTATTTGGATTTGTTCAATAGGCTTGTTTTTGAAAAACATATCGTGAATTAAGCCTTTGCAATGTTCTGTAATTTGGTGAACATAATTTTGGAGTTTGTCCCAATAAGTTTTTTCATGCTCAATGGCGAGACTTATTTCTTCGTAAAATTTATTGTTGTGTATATCGGTAAATTCTGTTTCCCGATTTGCGGTTCTCAATTTTTTAAACCATAAATTTTTGGCAATTGCCATAATATAGGTTTTTACAGATGCTTCCAATACAAAATTGTCTTGTCGTAATTTAGCTAACAAAGCAATCATAGTGTCTTGAAAAATGTCTTCTGCATCGTTAGCCGTGCCGCTATTGTTGGTGATAAAACGGTTTACTAACCCAAAATAATTTTTATACAGTACCACGAAGGCCCGGTTATTCTCGCCTTTTAAGTCAATTATTATGTCTTCGTTTATTTGCATTAGCTTGTCAAAATTACATTAATTCTATTCATTCACTTATTGGGTATTGGCTTCAGTCAATTTACACTTGTTATTATCTTGCCTTTGCAGGTCTTCCATTTTAAAATTAAATCATTAGCAACATTAAAAGAGGCCGATGGTTGTGTGTTCCCTGCTTTGTAGCGGGCAATCAGTTTTTAAGCAGGAAATTATGGAGCAATATCTACATGGATTATAAATAAGAAATAATCAAACTGCTTTTTATAGTATAGAAAACGCGGCCGGAAACATTATTTTTTCATTTTTCATTTTCCCTTCATCTTGGGATTCTAAGTTTGTCTTCTAATCAATTATTAAACCTAAAAAACAAACATTATGAAAACGACACTATTATTTTCGACCCTGTTTTTCTTATCAACTGCTTCATTTGCACAAACAAAAGTAAAAAACAGCGAAGCAATTAAGGATCAAACCAGCATTCAAAGCAACAAGGCCGGAAGCGAGGTGAATAGTTCAGCCAATGCCTCCTCCGCAACCAGTATTCACAGTAATATTGTAAATAAGGCGAAGAATGGATCCACCGCTGAAATACAAGAAGGAAATAAAGCCATGGCTGCTGAAAAACAAGCTTTGGCGGCAGAAGCTAACGATAAAGGGCAAAGGATTAGTAAGGAGGCATCTCAGGATCGCTCCGTTTCCGCTTCCGCTCATTCAAATACCAAGGTGAAAGCATCTGAAGGAGACAATAATGCAAGTAATAATACGTCTTTAAATAACGGAGCAACAGTTTCTTCATCCCGGATAAAAAACAGGGGCAATCAATTAAAAGATGATGAAAAAGCAGGTATTAAAACACAAGCTAATGCAACTGTTGAAAACAGTAATCAAGTGAAAACCAATGTAAATAAAACTGCTATTAAAGCAGATAAAGGGATAAGCACAGCTTCCTCAACCGTTGTACATACCGGGGCTGCATCTGCACACGCTATTCATCCCAGACCAGCTTCTATAAAAATGGGAACAATGGTAAAAACAAATGCCGGAATTAGAATCAGATAAAAGAATCCATAACAGGTTTTGCATTATTTTGCAAAACCTGTTTTAAAATAAAATTATGAACCGAACATAATTGCAGGCAAATCACACAGAGTAATAAAAATTTCGGCAATCATGGAGATCCATCTGTTCTTTAACAAACAAACAAAAATTTTCAGATGAAAGGCGCAATTATATTGAAAGGTTTTATAGGAATGTTTTTTATGATAAGTATTCCTCAGTGGGTGCTGGCAAGTGATGGTAAACCAGTATGCAATTTTACATTTAATCATACTGCAATTAATCTAATCCAATTTGATACAATACCGCCTCCTAAAAAAAGTACAGAAATCACTAATGACAAACCTCGTGCTGACATCATTAAAGAGGTTCCCAAAGCACGCAGGCAACCAGTACCCATACCCGTAAACGTGAATATAAAACCTGTTAAAATAATAAAACCAAAAATAAAAATAATCAAACCCCTGATAAGAGTACTTCATTAAACCAAAAAGAAATAACCTCATGAAACGATTAATAATAATTGTCGCCATGGCAATAAGTAGTGGAATTTGTTTCGGACAAACGGATAGTGCCTCCAGTACAGCCACCGATAGTATTCCTGCAAAATCAACCTTAACCCTTGCCGCCGTTTATTCAAACAACGCCAGCTATTATGGGCAACGGGCCGCAGAAAGTACGCCTTATGCAGCAGTAGCGGCCAATTACCAGCTTAAGTCGGGATTATATTTAACCGGCCAGACGTATAAACTATTAAATGAAAAAACATCGTCGGTGTCCGCTGCCAGCCTTGGTGCAGGATTCAATTTTAAGCTTGCCAAAAAGTTAACAACCGACCTAAGCTATAGCCATAGTTTCTACCCTGATTATTCACCGTTGCTTCAGGCTGCTAATGTTGATAATGCCAGCATTGTTCTTTCGTACGATAGCTGGATAAAACCAACGTTGACAGGCGATTATGCTTTTGGAAAAACCAGTGATGCATTTGTAACAGGAGGAATCTCAAAAGCCATTAATCTTTTTAGCATAGGAAAAAAAGATATTGTTACTATTACTCCATCAGCGGATGTGGTGGGAGGTACGCAGCATTTTTATCAAACTTATCTTACTCAACAAAAATTACGCGATAGTGTACTCGGTATTTTGACGGACCCTCTTTTTGGTAGTCCTTCTTCTTCTAATAATGTTGATACTGTTGCAACAACAAGCTTTAATTTACTGTCGTATAATTTTAAATTTCCGATTGCCTACAACAGGGCACACTATGTGTTGGAAGCAGCCTACCAGATATCTGTATTAAGCAACAAGGCGCAAGCTGGAGCAGGAAAAGCTAATTCTTTTTTAACTTTCAGTTTTTATTACCAATTCTGATACCATGAAGTTCCATCTGTCCATTGAAAAACACACAAAAATTTTCGGATGAAAGTATTAATTGTTGAAGATGAAAGAACGCTTGCAAGGGAAATAAAGGTCTTTTTAGAAAAAGCATTTTATCTCTGCGATAGAGCTTACACTGCCGGGGAAGCCAGGACGCTCATGATAGATAATGAATACGATTTCGTACTACTTGACCTGGGTTTACCTGATAATGATGGCCTTGAGCTTTTGAATGCCACAAAAAAAATATGTCCAAATGCATCCTACATTATTCTTACTGCAAGAGGCGATCTTGAAGACAGGATAAAAGGACTGGATCTTGGCGCTGATGACTATCTGGCGAAGCCTTTTTCCTTATTGGAATTACAGTCGAGGATGCAGGCTATTTCACGACGCAAATCAGGCAACAATGATCCTGTATTGGAATTGGGTGATTTCAACATTGACCTGAACAAACGGGCTGTGCGATTTGAAAATACAGAAATTGACTTATCGCGGAAAGAATTTGATTTACTTAGTTATATGCTATTGCATAAAAACAGGCCACTTACCCGGCTGCAGTTAAGTGAACATATCTGGGGCAATTTTTCAGATGATGATTACGATTCCAACTACATTGATGTGCATATTAAAAATATAAGGAAAAAAATGTCGGCCTATGCGCCGGTGGACTGGTTGCAAACCCTGCGGGGAATTGGTTATAAAATAAAATTGTAAGTACTACGTGAAACTATTAACCAAACTGACACTTTTTATTACGCTCTCAAAAATGCTGATAGTGATACTTTTTGTATTACTGCTTCCGTCTTTAGTCAGCCTGGTAAGTTTTCGATACACCAATTATTCCCTGGGAGAACAAAAGAAAAAAGTACTGGCTGTAATTAAAAAAAACGGCCTGGATTATTATCTGCAGGGTGATAGTGCTTATGGCAGTTATACCATGCTGAAGGAAGAATATATTTCGCTTGTGCCTGCCGGTACCGGTAATGTACACGACACTATAGAAACTTCCCGCCGGATAGTAGATGAAGATACATTGAACTACCGGGTATTGATACACGAATTAAATTACGGTAACCATAAATACATTCTGGAGATTGGAAAAACCACCGCCGCCATCAGTCAGTACAATAATCTTTTGCAGCGCTTTACACTCTATATCTTAATTGGGTTAATTGTGCTAAGTATCCTTGTGGACCTTGTTTACACCAACGTGCTGCTGAGGCCGCTGGCAAAGATTGTACGTACCAAATTGCTGAATCGAAAATTTCCTTTCAGGGAACCGCTTTCTCCCATAAAAACATCAACAACTGATTTCAAATTCCTGGACAGTTCGCTAATCAGCCTGATGGAAAAAATACATGAAGCATTTGATAAGGAAAGAGAGTTTACTTCCAATGCCTCACATGAAATCATGACCCCGATCAGTATCCTGCAAACTAATGTTGAAAACATGATGATGGAGGATGGTATCAGCAATGAAATGCAGGAAAAAATATCGGCAATGATGAAAACTCTTAACCGCCTCAAAAAAATTGTACATTCCCTTCTATATATTTCACGTATTGAAAATGACCAGTTTGCAAAAATGGATTTTGTCAACATGTATCAGTTAACTATAGACGTAATGGAAGAACTTTCGTATCGCCTGGAAACTAAATCCATTCATTTTACAAATGAGGTTTCACCTGCGGTGAAATTAAAACAGGTAAACCGCGATTTGCTTTTTCAACTTCTTTACAACCTTATAAACAATGCAATAAGGTACAATAAAGAAAATGGCGCCATCCACCTTAGTGATTATTACGCCCCGGGCGAATCTTATATCCTGTTTATAAAAGATACGGGTATCGGCATAAGGCAGGAAGAACTGGGAACCATTTTCAACCGGTTCAAAAAGTCGGGGAAGGCTGATGGCGAGGGATATGGACTAGGTTTGTCTATTGTGAAAAGCATTATATCGTTTCATGGCTTTGATATTAAAGTAAACTCCGATTACGGGGAAGGCGCCGTATTTAGTATTGTTATTCCTGCAGAAATGGTAGAACTGGTATAACTTTAGGAAGTGTTATAAAAAAATGATCTAAGCAGCACCTCGTTTGTCCATGCATATAGTGCTTCTATTGGAAGGTGTCTTTCTTCAGTATGCTAAAAGAATCCAATTAAAGATCTCTTTATATTTACTTTGAATTCTTCTTCACCAGGATAAATTGCTCATAATGAAATATTTATGAACTGGATACGTTATATTTTTGGATACGATATTAATTTTTGATTAAAGCCACACATTTTTATGATTAAAATTACACCGGAAGACCTGGTGAGATACCTGTATAATGAAACTTTCAAGCAAGAGACAGTCGCTATCAAAACCGCATTACAAACCGATATGAACCTACGTGAAACATTTGAAGAATTGTTAAGTGCTCGACAAAGCCTTAATGAAGTGAAACTTTCACCAGGGCAACGATCGTTTAATAAAATATTGAAATACACTTCAAAAAAGCAGGAACAGGTTCCATCATCCCAAACAAGGAGATTTTTTTGTAGATAAATAAACCATTGAAGTTGGAGGCAGCCAGAAGCCAATGGAGCAACTTGCAGGAATTAACCAGGCATACATTGCTGCTGATGATATATTGGCCGAAACTTCAGGAATTGGAGTAATCCTGTTTTCAATAATAAGATAAAACTGCGCCATTAAAGCAAACCAGCTTAATATAACAATTGGAGATAAATTCCATTTTATACCTTTTCGTTGCTGCATCACCATCGCTTTGTATGTTTGTGATTCTTGCCCTGGGGGGTTTTTCTATTTCAAATTTAAACCATTTTATTATTCTGCACGTCTGAAGCAGAAAGAGAATTTATTGGTGGAGAATGGACAAGAAACAAAGTTGAAAATGAATGTTTAAATTTTTAAAATGAAACACCAACGGGGATAAAATTATCCTTTAATTCAGCATCCTGTATTCATTTGGTGATTGTCCAACCCGTTGTTTAAACAAACGGCTAAAATGTTGCGGGTATTTAAAACCTAATTCATAAGCAATTTGGCTTACAGATTTGCTTTGGTCAAATATTCTTTCTTTCGCCACATCGATCAACTTCGATTGTATGTATTCCTGCGCTGTTTTACCTGTTTCCTTTTTTACGAGGTCGCCAAAATAACCTGCTGATAAATTCAATTCATTGGCACAATATGCAACAGAAGGCAAACCAATAGTCTGTGGTTTATCAGCTTGAAAATACCCGTTCAACAAATGCTCAAACTTTTCTAAAATTCCTTTATGAATATTATCACGGGTAATAAATTGACGGTCGTAAAAACGGATGCAATAGTCCAGGAACAGTTCAATATTAGATACAATCAATCTTTTACTGTGCTTGTCAATGGCATGTTCTAATTCGTATTGAATTTTTAAAAAACAATCCAACACAATTTTTCTTTCCCGTTCTGATAAATGAAGCGCTTCATGAAATTGATAGCCGAAGAACGTATAATCCTGGATATGCTTTCCAAGCGGTGTACCATGAATTAAATCAGGATGAAAGACCAGCGCATAGCCCTTCGGTTGATAGGTTTCTCCATTACTGTTAACACCAGCAATTTGACCTGGTGCAAGGAAAACAAGTGTACCTTCCTGGTAGTCATAAGTATGCCGACCGTACACTAAATCGCCGCATTTTACATCTTTTAAGAATATGGTATAGAAACCGAAATACATCCGGGAACCTTGCCGGGGATCTGCCTTTGATAAGTCAACAACACTTACCAGCGGGTGTAGTGTTTCATTTTTATTGAATGCGTTATAATCATTGATGGTTTCAAACCTTCGCATGTTATCCATATTACTATCTTTTATGTGATTCAAAATTACTGCTTTATTTATCCCTTAATTGATGCGCACTTCCTAATCAGGAATAATGGTAGATAAATCCGTAATCTGTATACCATGCAGGCAGATAATTAATATCACCTTTGTGCAGCAATAAGATAAACAATGCAAACAGTAAAACTAAATAATGGCATTGAAATGCCCATGTTAGGATTTGGCGTTTTCCAGGTAAGAGATTTGGCAGAATGTGAAAGAAGTGTATTGGATGCAATTGATATAGGCTATCGTTTGATTGACACGGCAGCCTCTTACATGAACGAAGAAGCAGTAGGCAAAGCAATTAAAAAATCTGGTTTGCCAAGAGAAGATTTGTTTATCACAACTAAACTTTGGATACAGTCTAACGGATATGATGACACGAAAAAGGCTTTTGAAAATTCATTAAAACGATTGCAATTAGATTACCTGGATTTATATCTTATCCATCAACCGTTTGGCGATGTGTATGGTGAATGGAGATCCATGCAGGATTTGTACAAAGAAGGAAAAGTAAGAGCCATTGGCGTGAGCAATTTTCAACCCGACAGGTTGATTGATTTAATCATTCATAATGAAATTGTTCCGGCAGTTAACCAGGTTGAAACACACCCATTCTATCAGCAAATTGAAACGCAAACATTCTTACAGGAAAACAAGGTACAGATAGAATCGTGGGGTCCGTTTGCCGAAGGCAAAAACAATATCTTTCATAATGAACTGCTGCTTTCAATCGGAAGAAAATACAACAAAACCATCGCACAGGTTATTCTTCGTTGGCTTACACAAAGAGGTATTATTGCCATCCCAAAATCAGTTCGTAAAGAAAGAATAGAAGAGAACTTCAATAGCCTCGATTTTGAACTCAGTGCAGAAGATATGGAAGCGATTAAATCGTTAGATACGAAATCTAGTGCCTTCTTCGATCACCGTGACCCTGCAATGGTAAAATGGTTAGGAGAAAGAAAATTAGACGTTTAAATCACTTAATAATAAGTTATGCAAAAAATCACTCTTTTATGTAGCAGAAATATTGGGTTTCGTCGCATTTGCAGCTTTTGCACCTGTTTTGAAAGTAACTTAGAAATAAACTGTAAACATTCCTTGGTTAACGATTTTGGCACAGCCCAAATATAATTTCTCAATTGTAAAACAAATAAATTATAAATACATGAAAGCATTTACTATCGGACTAATTTTATTAGCAACAATCAATGTGCAATCTTCTTATGCACAACGGCCGCCAACGGAAACAATTACAACTGCAACAAACAATACACCTGAACAACAGGAAGTAATCAACCTTTCAAAAAAGAAATGGGATTGGATGCAGACAAGAATGTAGATTCTTTAAATGTGCTGTTTGATGACAAGTCTATGTTTGTTCATATGGGAGGAAGCTGGGGAAAAACGCAGGAACTTGCTACCATAAAAAGCGGTGGCATCTGGTATAAGCAAGCCGAGGTTTACGCAGTAATCGTCAACATTATTGATAATACTGCTATCCTCTTAAATGACATTGACCTGGTTGCTCAGGTTGGAGGACGCGAAGTCACGAATCCTTTTATGGTGACTGAAGTATATGTAAAAGAAAACGGTACGTGGAAAATGGGCTCACTTACCTTCTCACACCTGCTTAGGCCGGTTAAAATGAATAACAATAATAGTAGTAATAATAATAACCAGCAGCATAACTAAAGGAACTAAAAGCGACATTACTAAATGAAAAGAGCACTATTTTTTTCAATGATAGGTGGTCTGGGCCTTTCGTCGGGATGCTCAAGCGCTCAATCTATATCACCTGAAAAAATATTGATAGTGTACGTGTCGCGGACGAACAACACAAAGGCCATTGCTGAGATCATTCAAAAGAATGTCGGCGGAAAATTAGTAGCGCTTGAAT
The DNA here is from genome assembly GCA_036565505.1 of Hanamia sp. Classification (GTDB taxonomy): domain Bacteria; phylum Bacteroidota; class Bacteroidia; order Chitinophagales; family Chitinophagaceae; genus Ginsengibacter. Next base: position 3,837 of record DATCMY010000497.1, on the reverse strand, counting down.
TGCAAAAACCTTACCCCGAAAATTATCAACAAACGGTGCATCAGGTGGTAAAAGAAAATGAATCTGGTTATTTGCCGCCGTTAAAAACAAAAATTGACAGCATTGAAAAATACGATGTTGTGTTTCTTGGCTTTCCTACATGGGATATGAAGATGCCGCCACCGATGAAGAGCTTTTTACATCAGTATAATCTTAGCGGAAAAACGGTAATTCCTTTCAATACAAATGCCGGGTATGGTGTAGGCAGCAGCTTTCAGACTGTAAAGGAATTGTGTCCGAAAAGCAAAATATTGGAAGGCTTTGAAATGAAAGCTGGTGCAGAAAGAGACGGACAATATCTTGTAATTGAAGGAGAAAAAGCAAAAGAGGCAGAAACTAAAGTAACAAAGTGGTTGCAGAAAATAAAGATGCTGTAGTACATAAAATAAATTGTAATGAAAAATGTAACCATACTCTTGATTACGAAGATCGAAACTTCAGCAAGGTTATCCGTGAAAACCAGGGAGTGAACAACCCCAATTCGTGATGCAGTAAACGCGAAATGCTTGAATTTTGTAATAAATTGTTTGATCTAGGTATGTCTTTCAATTTAAAAAATAGTTACCTTTAAAAAGGTAGTTACTTTAAAAATTATATTCTAAAAATATGGCAGTCATCAATCTGAATGTAAACGGGAAAAAGCAGGTGGTAGATGTTGATCCCCGAACACCGATGCTTTGGGTACTTCGGGACCATCTATAGCTTGTAGGCACTAAATATGGGTGTGGCATTGCCCAATGTGGCGCCTGCACCATTCACCTCAATGGGACGGCTGTTCGTTCTTGTCTTGTGCCGGTTTCTGCGGCAGCAGATAAGTCTATTACCACCATCGAAGGGTTATCGGAAAATGGCGACCACCCGTTGCAGAAAGCATGGCTTGAACATGATGTAGCTCAATGCGGTTATTGCCAGTCAGGCCAGATCATGAACGCTGCTGCATTCTTAAAAAAGAATCCGCATCCTACCGATGAGGAAATTGAATCAGCAATGAATGGTAATATCTGCCGCTGTGCCACTTATGTGCGGATCAAGGCCGCGATAAAAACAGCTGCCAATTCTTAATCACTTTAATCTTCCAAATCAATGACACTAGTAAAAACATCCATAAATCGAAGATCTTTCTTAAAGGTTTCTGCCATGGCAGGCGGAGGAATGATGCTTAGCTTTAGCTGGCTGGCAGGGTTCATGCCTTCACCGGGTGAGGCCTCGCCGCTTCCTAAAGAGTGGTTTGAGATGAACAGCTACATTAAAATCGGAGAAAACGGTGTAGTCACACTGATGTCGCCTAATCCGGAATTTGGATCGAATGTTATGACTTCAATGCCGATGATACTGGCTGATGAACTGGACACAGACTGGAAAAACGTCATTGTGGAGCAAGCTGATTTCTTTCCTGAACGATTTGACCGCCAATTTACAGGTGGCAGCCAGGGCATTCGCCTGGGATGGAAACCACTTCGTACAGCGGGCGCTGCTGCTCATCAAATGCTGGTAAATGCAGCTGCGCAGACGTGGAAAGTTCCCGCCGGAGAAATAACAACAGAGGCAGGAATACTGCATCACAAGAAAAGCGGTAAAAAGGCAGGCTATGGAGAAATGGCTTCCCTGGCTGCAACACTCCCTGTACCAAAAGAGGTTACATTAAAAGAGATAAAGGATTTCAACATTATTGGTACTTCCAGGAAAAACGTGGAAGGCCAGAACATTGTGACCGGCAAGCCATTATTTGGGATCGATTATACCCAGGAGGGAATGTTAATTGCCATGATCGCACATCCTCCTGCGTTTGGCTTGAAAGTGAAATCGGTAGATGATGCTGTCGCAAAATTAATGCCCTGCATCAAGGATGTATTTACCATTAAAACACTTGCAGACGATTATGAAAGAAACGGTTTTGACACTACCAGTTTCACAGAGTTGGTAGTGGTGGTGGGAAATACCACCTGGGAGGTGATGAACGCCAAAAAAGCCCTGAAAATAGAATGGGAGAAAATTACCGATACCAATATTGTAGTCAAAGGCTGGAGAGGCAAGGAAACAGTCAAGATCCCTGCAGGCCTGGAAAGCACAAAAGATCACGTAGCTAAAATGGCTGAATGGTCTAAAAACCCCGGAGAAATCCTGAGAAGAGATGGAGATCCGGAAGGTGCTTTTAAGAATGCTGCCACGATTCTTGAGCGAACCTATACAGCCCCTTTCCTTTCTCACAATGCGATGGAGCCGGTAAACTGTTTTGCCAATGTAACTGCGGATAAAGCAGAACTATCCGGGCCAATTCAGGCACCCGAGTTCATTATGCAAACCCTCACTGCCCGTTTGGCAATACCAAAAGAAAATATCCATATCAAATTGGTAAGAATGGGAGGAGGATTTGGCCAAAGAGCCTATGGGCATCATATGGTTGAAGCAGCGGTGATTTCCCAAAAACTAAATGCTCCTGTTAAGTTGATTTATTCCCGGGAGGACGATATGACTTATGGCATATACCGGCCAACCTACAGCGCCACTTTTCGAGCTGCGTTAGATGATCATAAAAACTTACTCGCATTTCATGTAAAAGCGGGTGGAATTCCGGAAAACTCAATTCACCCAAACCGCTTTCCTGCGGGAGCGATCGACAATTATCTTGCAGAAGGCTGGAAGATTGAATCCAATATCACCATTGGCGCTTTCAGAGCTCCCGGATCTAATTTTATGGCCAGTGCAGAACAGTCATTCATGGATGAACTGGCAGAAGAAATGGGTAAAGATCCAATTGAATTCAGACTTGAGCTTCTCGACAGAGCCAAAAGAAATCCTGTTGGAAAAAACAATGACTATGATGCTGAACGATACGCCGGAGTTATAAAATTAGTGAAAGAGAAATCCAAATGGAATGAATCTCAAACCAATGTGCACCGTGGGGTTTCAGCCTATTTCTGTCACAACACATACGTAGCCGAAGTGCTCGATTTGAAGCTCCAAAACAATACACCTGTCATTGAAAAAGTATATGCAGCGGTGGACTGTGGCATCGTAATCAATCCTGATGCAGCAGCCAATATGGGTGAAGGGGCAATTGTTGATGGCATCGGCAATGCGCTTTTTGGTGAAATGCCTTTCCAGGATGGGATGCCTCAAAAAAATAATTTTAATACCTATCGTATGATCAGGCACAGGGAGGCACCAAAATCCATCGAAATACATTTTGTAAAAAATGACAAAGATCCGACTGGTCTTGGAGAACCGTTATTTCCACCCATTTTTGCAGCAGTTGCAAATGCCCTTTACAGGGCTACCGGAAAGCGGTTTTATTCGCAACCATTCAGTAAATACCTGGAGGCAAAAACATAGTGAATGTGAGCATGTTGAATCATTTCATGCAATAACCACTGAGATAGTATTTCCCGTTCACAGGCTTTTCAATTTTAACCGAAGTAGGTGTTCCTGCTTTTCTTTACAAATCCATCATTCCCCCAGTGGAAACTGACATCAGATCTCACCGACCAACGGCATCAAAAAATTTTATTTTGTTGGAACAGATAGTTTTGGAATGCTGAAACATTATTCCGGAAATCAGGTTTAGTTTCATAATCCCGTTGGTCGGAGACACCAAGGGGGCCGTGCCGATTAGGGAATGTTTAAATTTTTAAAATGAAACACCAAAGGTTATAAAAGTTAACCCACATTGCAGCTACTGCCTCTTTAATTGTTAAAATTTAAAAATTTCCATCAAAAACCATAGCAATATTCCTGTTTTTACTGTGGGGAGATACTTGCATCTGATTTCTATCGTTGCTGTAAACCCTCCGTTTGACT
>DATCMY010000496.1:0-11269 GCA_036565505.1 Hanamia sp. | reverse complement strand
CTACCGGATCGCCTGTGGCAATTTCGGGATAAACTTCCTGCTTGTTTACCCACTGCCATTCCCATACTTTCATTTTTGTTTCAAAATCCTTTTGATTAAATGCCTCATTGCTTTCCAGTGCAGCAATGGCAGATGTATAAAACTGCTGCCAGCGGGGTAAATAAAAATCACTGAGCATGCCGCTCCATTGCTTGCAGGCATATTCGTGCAGGCCACTGTTTTGATCTCCCCATAAAGTGATCAGGTTACGGGCATTTTTTTCATACAATTTTTTTTCTGCATCGTTGGTACCCCAGCGAACAGCGTCACCGAGCCAACGGCCCAGCAGGAAATCTTTCTGTGTGGCCAGCAGGGTTTCCATATCACTGATCACCTGCACAAACTGGTTGAACAAACGGGTGAAGGCCGCTTTATCTTTTGCCTGGTATGCTTTGGCAAAATCCTGCTGCAGCGTGTCCGCATAATTTGCCAGTACCTGCCTTGTCAGGTCAACGAGATCATAACGGAAGCCTTCAGTGGCTTTAAGTTTATCAGAAGCTTTTATCATCATATCCCAGGCGGGCAATATATCCCCTGGGCGGTATCCTTTGGCAGGATTGGTACAAGCTGTTTTTGTTGCAAAAGTGGGGCGGCCGGTGATAATGCTTTCCGGCCCACCATTGGATATACCTGCATTGTACACCGTGTGCTTCAATATCATCCATGCGTTTTCTGCATCGGCATTATATGCGCCGTACCTGCGCTGCACATAACCTTTCAACCATACCGTTACATCTATAGGCTTATCACGCCAAACATTTTCCAGCATCAGTGCATACATTACCGGGTTCTGTTCAATAGCTTCGGGAGTAAGGCCGATACCACTCAACTGCCCTGCCTGCGGCTTTCCAAGCAAAGAAGCAGGTGTACCTGCCACTTCATCCATGCGGCCGTACATACTGATATTTCCCCCAAAATTATGCAGCATACACCATATCCATGGTTTGCCATAATAGGCTTCGGTTTTGTTCCACACAGGGTTATTCTCACTCCATAAATCCAGTATGATCATTTTGTCATTGGGCACTGCATTTAATAAAGCCTTTATTTGGGTAGGTTTCCAAAAACTGGACTGGAAATGAAACAGCCAACCCTGCATAATCCATTTTGCCTGTGGATCGCCGGCTGCCATTGCCTGGTACACCTGGTTACTCATCTGGCTCAAAAAAGTACTGTCGTTGCTGGGCGGTTTGTTTTCATTGAAAGTATCCGAAGAATAAAGGTGATCGGTGCCATAGGCTTTAACAAGTTCCTGGATAAACAATTTACCTATTTTAATAAACAGCGGATCATTGGGATCGAGTATAAACACATTGGGAAAACCTGACCATTTTGTTTTTTTCAACATGGCATCAGGAAACTTTTCTTTGAATGCGGGTGGCACATGCCCGGTAAAAGCGGGCAATACGGGTTTCATTCCCAATTCTCTTTGCCTAGCCAGAATTTTTTTCTGCAGTGCTTCATGGCTTTGCATCCAGCTCATGGGCAGTGGACCTCCCCAGCCATCAAGATTGCCCATCCAGAACCAGTTGAAATAAGCAGGGCCACTGAAAAATCCCTCCAGTTCCTTATCTGTAAAACCCATGCTTTTGTATACCCTGTCCCAAATAATATTTTGCCCCGTTAGTGCCAGTGGCATATTGATGCCGTTCAGCGCCATCCAGTCTATTTCTTTTTCCCAGCGATCCCAGTTCCACCAACTCATGGTATAATTAAACGTGCAATAGTTAAGATAGTAACGGTAAGTATAGGGTGTAGTTTGCCTTACCTTAACTGACACTTTTGGCAACGGATTGGGAATAGCAAGATTGCTTCCATTCCAGCTCATATCGCAGTGGGCATAATGCTTCAGATAATAATTGAGGGCGCTGGCAACTGCTATCCCATTGGAACCGGCCAGCACTATTTTGTTTCCTTTAGAATACAATTCAAATACATCGGCACCATTGGCAGCATCAATAATTTTAACCTCAAACTTTTTGTGCAAGCCAGCGGGTAGTGTACGTTTTATGAGACTCAAAACAGCTTTCTTCACCTGCGCTTTCGTTGCGGGTTTATCTGTAGCATGGGCTGATAGTGAAGTCATCAAAACAAACAGCAGCAAAATATTTTTTATGCTCATCATATCTAGGTTATAACTAATCGTTTAACAATGCACCGGTGTTTGCCGGTATTTCTATTTCTTTTTTTTCAATACCGGCCCGATAACCGCCAGTAATTGTGGTTTAATTACTTCAATAAAACGGGCAAACCCTACATCGTTTGGATGCGTTCCATCGGCTGTGCCTTCATGATCGCTGCCCAGGAAATTGATGGATTTAATCAGGTAAAGATTTTTAACGCCGGCTTTTTTCAACTGCTCGTATTCTTCTTTAAAAGCCCGGTTGTGCGCCGCCACCAAATAAGCCAGGCCCGGGCGACTTGCAGATGCGCCCTGGGTAATGCTGGAACCATACACTGCTACTTTGCCCCTAAAAGGATTATCAAGCGGCGTGAGATAACTGCCGGTGCTAACGCCGATTTCTATGTGCTCAATGCCATTGTATAATGGCAGATACAGGAGGCATTCTTTTTCACCGCTTTCCATTTTCTTTACCAGCGTAGCTTCGCTGGCTAAAGCTTTGGGTGCGCCCGTGCCGGCATAAGTCCACACCCCTTTAACCCGGATGTATAAATCAAGCCCTGAATGTGTAATGGGCGTCATGTTAACATAGGTTTTTTCCCTTGTCAATTTCCACCGTGCAACGATGCTGTTGCTGTTTGTTTTAAACAACAACGCCATGCCTGCTGTATGAGTAAACAGGTACTTTACTGTGGCCAGCATTTTGTTATATTTCATTGTATCTACCCTGTGGTAGAAATTCGTATCTGTATTGGCTTTACCTACCAGCGTAAGCTTACGGGCATCCGTAAACGAAAATTGCTGCGCAAATAAATCTGTATGAAACAGGAAAGCGAGCAACAACGAAAATAATATGCGAAATTTCATGGTGTTTTTTTTTTTACAAAAGTTAGCTATATTCTCAGTTTTGGTTCACCAGTTCTACCGCTTTCTGCACGGGATTGTCATACGGCACAATACTGCTGATACCCGGCTTTTTAATCCATTGCTCTTCCCAGTTTTGCCGGTTAAAATCTTTCTTGAACAATGCCTGCTTAATTCTTGGCACATAATAATCCCGGATAAGCCCGCTCCACATCCTTGCAGCATAATCATTGATGGTGCCACCCCAGGTTGTAATCAGTCTTTTGGCATTCGACTCGTAATAATTTTTTAGTTTCACGTTGCCGCCATGCAGCCGGGCATAATCCACCCAGTTTTGCAGGCGATGGGTTGCATGTGATTCCAGCAAGCTGTCTGCCTGCAGTAATAAAAGAATCGCCTTATTTCCCAATTCTTTTTTTAAGGTTTCATTGCCCATTGAATCGGCTATCAAAGCCTGCTTATACAATTCATCTGCCTTTACACCAAGGTACACGGAAGCCAGTTCTATGGCATCGTATTTATAAAGTTTATTGTCTTTCATTTCATCTGCTGCTGCTAAAAAATCCCTAACACCCTGTAAAAATGTTGCATCACTATACACGCTGCCTTTTCGGCGATTGTCGTACTGCACGGTTTGCCACACAAATCTTGGATAGGAAGCAAATGAGTTGTAAACGGAGCCAAGGAAAGCCTTGCCTGCAGATAAAATTTTGGGAGTTATGCTGCCATAACGGGCCCGGCAATATTCCACGCCCCAGGCATCGGTATTGATGGCCTTATCGGTCCATCCCATATCTCCAATGAGTTCATAAATGAGTTCATTATTTTCAATACCTTCAGGTGCTGAACCAAAACCGACCATGCTTTTAGCATAGCCAGACTTCAGCGCTTCTATTGGTGCTGAGGCATAAAATGCAACGTTGCCGGTTAGCGCTGTTTTGCCGCCAAAATTGGGCACAAAACTATATATCCATTGCTTGCCATAAAATCCTTCGTGTGTTTTCCAAACCGGATCTATATGCCACACGTATGGAGGGTACTCATTACCCAGATCGATAATAAGCATTTTATCATCTGGTACTTTTGAAAACAAAGATTGGAGGGTGGGCTTATCCCAAAATTTGTGCTGGTAGCCAAATGTCCACCCTTGTGTAACCCACACAGCATCTGGGTTGCCGGCGGTGATGGACTCATAAACAGATTTGCCGTAGTTGGCCAGGTAATCATATTTTTTTTGTGGGTTGTTGTTATCTACCGGCACATCCATTTCATTAAAAGCATCGGCAAGGTAAAACTTGTTTTTGCCAAATTCCCGCTCCCACTCTTCAATAAAAAGTTTGCCAATAGTTTTAAACCAGCCGGTTTCCGGCGACAATACAAAGCCATTATTGTCCGGCGCAAAGCCACCCCACTTTAATGGGGTCAATTTTAATTCGGGGTGCAACTGTGCAAAAGCTTCCGGCACAAAGCCCGCAAATGCAGGGGTAATCATGGAAAAGCCCATCTCCCGCATTCTGTTTAAAATTTTATGCTGCAATGCAAGTTGTTCTTTATGCCATTCTTTAGGAATAGGGCCATCCCATTTATTCAAATTGCCCATGCGGTGCCAGGGAAGATGTGCTGGCCCAGTAAAAAAATCATTCAGGTCTTTTTGCTTCAATCCAAGTTTAAGCCACACCCTTACTGCAATAGCTTCACTGGCCACGGTGGCCAGCGGCATATTGATGCCATGCATCGCCATCCAGTCTAATTCCAGTTCCCAGCGCTTCCAGTCCCAGTAAGGCGTGGTATATCCAAAGGTTACTACGTTAAGATAATAGCGGTGTTGATAAGGAGTGCCACCGCTGAGTTCACTGCAGTCTGGCCAGGTTGCAGGCGCTTTTAATGTGCCACTGCTCCATGTGAATAACAGGTGGCAATATTTTTTCAGGTATTGATGAAACCCAAAACAGATGGCAGACACACTGCTTCCGGAAACGGAGAGTCTTCCATCCCGTGCATGCACCTCAAAACTGTCGAGACCGTTTGCTGCGGGCCTCAGGGATATTTGCACGTCATCAAGATCATCACCCATCACCCTTTGCATCACTGCCCTGGCAGTGGCAATCGCCTGCTTTTCACCAGGCCTGCCCGCAGGATTATGCTGGCAGAATGATGGAAAGCTGATAAAGCAAAATGAAATAAAAGTTATTACCCTGAAAAAACGTTTCATAGTTTACCTGGTTTTAAATATGGCAAGAATGGGCCGGTGATCAGAAGCATAGGTTTCGGCTATTACTTCGTATGACAGCAGCGACCATGGGATATTTTTTGTGGCAATGTAGTCAATAGTACGGAAAGGTTTTTGCTGCGGTACAGTACCGGGGCATTCGGCAATGCAGGTGCGGGTAAACCGGCTATCCAGCAGGTTGATAGCTTCCGAACCGGCCACACTGTTTAAATCTCCGCACAATATCACAGGCAGTTGTACTGATTCAAATGTATTTACGATTTCCCGCATTTGCACAATGCGGTTTTCATGCGGTCTGCTGGCATCCAGATGCGTGTTGGCAAAAATGATGTTTTTGCCGGCAATATTCAGTGTAACAAAAGCCAGTATGCGGCTTTCGGCTTTTACCTGTTGCGGCAGGGCTACCTGCTTTGCTTCCTGTATTGGAAAACGGCTGAGTATGGCCAATCCATAATCGCCGCCATCATGATCAATCGCTTTAAAAAAATGATATTTCAATCCTGTCTTCTCTGCAAGAATTTTTGCTTCATCGATATTCCCGCTGCGCCCGGTGTTTTTATCCACTTCCTGCAAAGCCACCACATCGGCCCTGGATGCTGTTATTACACGGGCAATCGCATCGATATCTATCACGCCGGTTTTAGACGGCGGATTGGCATGATGAATATTATAACACAATACCCGCAATTCCTGCGGAGCATTATCCTGTGCAGCTTTTCCGGGCCCGGCTATTTTTCTTTGGCAGGAAAACAGTAGCAAAAGCAGGAAGACTAAAGGTATACTTTTCATTTTTTCTGAAGTTTCTTTATTTAAATGTTACCAGTAATGGATAGTGATCAGAAAGCTTGTCAGTAATACTATCCTTTATGATACCGGCACCGGTTATATGCCGGGATGCGATTTTATTGGCAAATAATAGCCAGAGATCATCAGATCATACATTAAGACTAGGCTATTAATTTGGGAGAATCACTTCCCGGGAACATTATTTATTTCTATATGATGGGTGATAAGATGATTGGAGTTAGTTTGGTCTTACCTGCTTTGTATCCTTTTATGGAATAGAACAAAATGTATAAATAGCAAGGGAGCGTACAGATAAAAAAAGACAAATTATTAGGCAAATTTTTGGTTATCCTTAAATATGGATACAATAAGGGAATAACAGCCCCACCAGCTATTCCCATTATCAGGAAGGCTGAACCAATTTTCGTGTACTTTCCCAATCCCTCTATTGCCATAGGAAAAATTGCCGGCCACATCAATGCGTTGGCAAGACCCAGTAAAGCAATAAACGTGATGGCTGTATAACCGCTGGTAAGGTAAATGCAAATACTGAATACAATGCCCAGTAATGCTGAGATTTTTAAAGCAACTTGCTGTGATATGAACTTCGGGATAGTGAAAATCCCTATGATATAACCTGCAAGCATTGCGATGAGGGTGAATGTGGTAAAATATTTGGTTCTGTCAATACTCATGCCCATCACTTTTCCATAAGTGCCAATAGCATCTCCCGCAATTACTTCCACCCCCACATATACAAACAGGCATATTACTCCCATCCATAAATGCGGGAACCTGAATACGCTTGTTTTTGCAGTTGGTTGATTTGCTTCCAGGGGCGTCTCTTTATCTATATTTATTTCGGGCAGTCCTGACTTTTTTATCATGTATGCCAAGAGGAATAAAATAATTGCCATGATGATGTAGGGTACTATCACCCTTGATGCCAGTTCGTTAAGCAATATGTCTTTTTGGGCTGCATCTGTAGCTGCATTTATTTGCGTTTCAAGTTGCCCGGCATTTCTTAAAATAAGGGCACTCAGTATTAAAGGGCTTAGGGCTCCGGCAGTCTTATTGCAAATACCCATGATGCTTATGCGCCTGGCGGCACTTTCAATTGGGCCTACGATACTTATATAAGGGTTGGATGCTGTTTGTAGTAAAGCAAGTCCTGTTCCCTGTACAAATAACCCCACCAGGAATAATCCAAAACTCCTTGTGCTGGCGGCGGGCACAAAAATTAAAGAGCCGATTGCCATTACTAAAAGGCCCAGCGCCATTCCGTTTTTAAATCCTGTTTTTTTTAATACATAAGAAGAAGGCACGGCTAAAAAGAAATAGGCCATATAAAATGAAAATGTTACAAAAAATGCCTGGATATCACTTTTTAACTGGCAGGCCAATTTTAAGAATGGGATCAGGGTTCCATTGAGCCAGGTTACAAATCCGAAAATGAAAAAGAGAATCCCAATAATTATTATTGCATTTCTGGAGTTATTTGAGGATGACATATAACATTATTTTTTTAGAATGTAGGGTATCGTTTAGTTGTTTGAATCGCCATCAAAATCTTCGGAGTAGTGGTGTCTGAAATTCTTCACCTTGTGTGTTGATGGGGGCAAGGTTTGATTCGTTCCTTAAATACAAAGTAACTTTTGCCTCCAGAATATATTCTTTGGCTAATAACTGTTTCAGTAATTCCAATTGGTTATTACCTCTGATCAAATTGTGGTCTGTATATTTTGCCCCATAATAAATATCATTGTTGATATAATCCGTTAAAAAACGGATAGCCTGCATATAGATCATAAATTTTCCTGCATACACAAAATATTTTTTTTCTTCTCCACTCAACTCGTCTTTCATTTCACTCAAATAACCATCCATTATTGCCTGGAAATAATCTTCCCGTATTTCAATTTTAGAAAAATCACTTTCTTCCTCGCTCACAGGTGAAAGGTAGGTTCGGATCATATCTCCTGCATCACTGATGAAATATCCCGGCATTACAGTATCCAGGTCAATCACACAAAGTCCTCTTCCGTTTTTATCAAATAATACGTTGCTGATCTTTGTATCGTGATGAGTGACCCTTTTTTTGAAATTCACATTAGTTTGAATCCTGTTAAAAATGTCAACAATATATTTTTGTTCTTTGATAAAGTCAATCGATGATTTACATTCTTCAATACGGCTCTTATTTCCCTGTTTTAATGCCAGTTCAAACTGGTTATATCGTAAGTCAAGATTATGAAAATCGGTTAATGTGATGTGTAATTGCTTACTATCAAATGTAGAAAGCAATTTCGTGAATTTTCCAAATTGTCTTGCCCCTTCGAAAGCGATTGAAGAATTATCTACAGTATCAAATGTTACGGAACCCTTTACAAAGTGGAACATTCTGAAATACCCTTCTCCTTCTATTATAACCATTTCTTCATTTTGTAATGTAGCAACAGGGTTTTCAAAAAGATAGTCCGGGTAATAGGTTTTGAAAAAGACATTCAGATGATGGATGTTTTCAGCAATTAAGCAAGGGGAAGGGAATATAGTATCATTTATTTTTTGCAAAATAAATTTTTCTCCGCGGCATTCGAGTATCCAGGTACGGTTAATGAGCCCGTTCCCAAAGGGTTTTAGCGAGCATTCATTTTCAGGAAGGCCGTACAATTTTGCAATGAAACCAAGCATGCCGCTGAGGATTAAAGAATTAATGTATTAACAAACTTAATCAACTCAATTCATTAGTTACAGGACAAACGTTTGCGTTATTTAGATTTAGTATTTACCTCTTTGTTATACTTTGTATGTGAAACCAGTTGTGGTTCCAGAATTATTTTATAAAAGGTAGTGTTTTCATTTTCCGTTTTATCTGTCGTAAACAGGTCAAGCATTATTTCCATTGCTTTATGCCCCTGCTGATAAGAAAATTGCTCTACGGAAGCCAATGGAGGATGTGCCGAATAATTACTAATGGGTAGATTTGCATAGCTTACAAAACTGATGTCTTTATTGATCTTTAGTTTTAATTTTATGGCAGCCTGTACGGCATCCAGCAGCACGTAATCATTAAATGCAATGATAGCAGTAGGCTTGTTTTTTAGCGATAATAATTTTTCGGTTACTTTATAAATACTTTCGGTTGTAAGGTCGCAGCTTATTATCAGTGATGGATCATATTTAAGCCTGGCTTTTGTTAAGGCATTCCTGTAGCCCTCCAATCTTTCTTTACTCGCCAGTAAATTCAGTGGTCCATTTATCATTCCAATTGTTTTATGCCCTAATTTTCTTAAAAAATTAAATGCCTGCGTTGTCCCGGAAGCCATATTACAGGCTACATAGTGTATGTTTTGCATATCGGGAATGCGGTCAAAAAATACTACAGGTATATCATATTTCCGCAGCGTTTCAAAATGCTCATAACTAATTGTATTCTTTGCAATAGATACGATCAATCCATCTACCCGGTGATTCTTCATTGTATCCACTAATTGCTTTTCCCTTTCCGCATCATCATGTGACTGGCCCATCAATACTGTGTATTTGCTTTTATTTGCGCAATCTTCTATGCCACTTATCGCAGATGAAAAAAATGCTTCTGATAATTCCGGTAAGATAACACCAATGGTAAATGTTTTACGTTGATGGAAAAAGATGGCTGTTTGATTGGGTTCGTAATTTAATTCCTTCGCCAATTGCTGCACATTTGTTTTGGTCCTTAACCCAATACTTTTATGATTGTTCAATGCTCTTGAAACTGTTGAAGGAGACACGTTAAGCCTGCTTGCAATTTCTTTAATAGTAACAATTTTATTTGCCATTTGCACAATTTACAATCGATAAATGTAAATAAAAAAAGTAACGTAAACGATTGCGTGGGTTATACAACCGTTTGCGTAAATACCTGCAAGGATGCTGTAAGAAAATATGGAAGTTTTATTTTTATCTTGTATCCTGGTAATTAACTGTGGGATTTTTTAATTAACAAAATCCTTATGAAACAATGAAGTATTTAAATGTTGAATTTTTTAAAGGTTGCAATTCGAAAACTGCAATTAGTGAAGTATCATTTTTACTTGACAGCGAGGATAAGAATAAATTGAATCATGTTCCATGGGCCAAATATAATTATCTTCCCTGCGTTCATTTTGCAATGGCATACGGTTCCGATTGTATTTTTCTCAAGTATTATGTAAAAGAAAAATATATACGTGCTGAACATATTGCCCCCAACACTGCTGTTTATCAGGATACCTGTGTGGAATTTTTTATAAGCTTTGAGGATCAAAAAGCCTATTACAATTTCGAATTTAATTGTATAGGAACTATGTTGATTGGATATGGAGAATCAAAGGCTGACCGTAAATTGCTGGATGGCCAATTGATCAGTCAAATTAAATACCAGTCTGTAATTAATAATGATCGTCCGGATTCTGATCAATATTGGGAATTAACAGTGGCGATTCCTTTTACCCTCTTTGGTTATAATGATTTATTTTTTATTACTGGGAAAAAATGCAGGGCAAACTTTTATAAATGTGGCGATAATTTACCTACACCACATTTTATTACTTGGTCAAATATCTCCTGGCCGGAACCAAATTTTCATTTGCCTGAATTTTTCGGTACTTTGCACTTTCAATAAAGTGGATGTTAGCTTTATACAAGATTGCAGCAACATTTATATAATATCATGCAATCATTTGATCTCTGTTTCTGAAAATTACTTGCTGAAAAAGTTAATTGATCATTTAGGCATTTCTACTCTGGTAGCTCTTGCGGTTCGGTAACTTCTGCAGGTAAAACCTCTCCAGGCTCTTTATTAATTTCAGGCAATTGTAATACTTTCTTTGGCCCATTCAGTATACATAAATCTCCTGTTTTTTTAATTTCCAACGGTTAATTCCGGAGCAACAAAATGTCATCTATTTTTACCGAAGCGCCTTGCATTAGGTGACTTCAAAAAACAGTCGTTAATGATTTTAGAACTGGACATAAGGCACTTGATGGCAATACACAATAAATGTTTAAAAATAGGACAAACGATTGTGCTGCGTTTTCAATCGGTTGCGTAAATGAAATTTTAGTTTTGAGGTAATTCACATGCATCGTATTCAAATTAATAATGTCATCTTAGTATAACAATTAATTAACATCATGTTTTAACTGACGTTTCCAATCTCTAAAAATTATTGGATTTACAAGTAATTTGATTTTGACCCTTATAT
>DATCMY010000495.1:0-2673 GCA_036565505.1 Hanamia sp. | reverse complement strand
GAATAGCGGGACAAGATCATCTTACTTTTAATTCATTTGTGGGAACACAAAAAGCAACCAACATGGTCAAAATGCTGGGTGCTTCCCAATTTGCAGTGTTGAACAACGAGATGTTGAAAAATAACAATCAATCTACTTATCCTGGTTATGCCAACCCCTCTGCTTTAGGAAAAGGAACGGATTGGCTGGATCAATTATTCCGGAGCGCTCCGATTCAAAGATATTCCTTAGCTTATTCCGGAGGGAACAATAAATTCAACTATTATGTTTCCGGGAGTTATTTAGACCAGGAGGGTATTGTAATCAATACAGGTTACAAAAGATATGCGGTTCAATTTAACAGCAATGCAAAAGTATTTGACTGGCTAAAGTTTGGCAATACGCTTACTTTGAGCCATGATGAAAAACCAAGTGGCGCTTACGATATCCGCAATACCCTGGCTGCTAACCCTACCTTGCCCGTCTTCAATGATGATGGTACTTATGCAGGTCCTGTAGGGCAGCCACAGTGGGTAGGTGATGTTACTAACCCGATAGCAAGGGCAAAACTGGTACAGAACAACACCAAAGGCTACAATATTTTAGGGTCTCTTTTTGCTGAAGCCACTATTTTAAAGGGCCTAACTTTTAAAACGAGTGGTGGCATCCAGGCTCAATTCTGGGACAGTAGAACATGGTCGCCCAAATATGATTATGATCCTATTCCCCAACCGAGTTCTTATTTGTCTCAACAATATAATAAAAGTATTACCCCAAATTTCGCAAGCAATTTATTTAAGCGAAAAATATTGCATTAAATCATTATCCTCATAATATCTTTGGCCAAGTATGGCTATTTCTGCTTCGTCAAGATATACCTTCCCTTACCCATAAATGGTCAATTTCTGTCACCCTTAAATTTTTTGGTTAAGAACTCCATAAAGCACTATAATCTTTGGTAGTATAAATATTTAGTATCCATCTGCGGCCTGTCTTTATCCATTTTGCAGGCAAGGTTACGAAGTGAAGGATAAAATTTTTAATGCGCATAGTTTTGTCGATGAAATTGATGCCTTTTGCAAAAGCAATTTTTACGGCGTTAAATAAGAGATAGGCTACCAGCATACCATACATGTAGATTGTATTCATTTCTATATTATCAAAGGGAAGTTTGTTCCAGTTAAAATCGTGATCGAGTTCTTCAAAATGATGTTCTCCATCACAGCCGCGTTGGTTATAGATGTTGATACACTCTAACGGAGAGGCTTCTGTATCAGATGTAACAATAGCATAATAACGGTATCCATTTGTGTCATCGATGGACAACTGTCCTTTTTTCTTGTAGCGATAAGCCACTATGCGCCGATATTTCTTTTCGCCAAAAATTCTTTCTTCTATGGAACATACTTCAACTTTTTTGTTGCCTAACATACCGGGTTGCCAATCAGGTTCATCAGTAAGAGCATCCATTAAACTGCGGCAATTTTCAGCACGGATATAAAAGGTAATGCCCAGGAATTCTAAATATTCAATCGTTGACTTTTCATAGCAGCACGCATCTGCTCTGAATGCATTTATGGATATGTTTTTTTCTTTGCAGTTATTAATGGCAGTTTCAATAACATCCTTCTGGCCGTAACTTTCAGGAGTATTACCATTTCTGTTTTGCATATACACCGGCATCTTGTTGATACTGCATACAACAGGATAATAACCTTCGGTTTGTTTATAAGTGAACGCATTATCTACTTTGGTATTTTCCAGTGTATGACCATCATAGTCCATCATGTAAGAGCCGCCAGCAGAAAGCAATAAATTACTGCAAAGCGTTACCAGCAACTTATTGAAACTGCTATGTTCGTTTATTTGATGAACCGCACCCGATGCCGAAGTTACTTGACGGGTTTGCTGACGCAATTCCTGAAAAGCATATTCTATCGTATCAGGCGATGCTATTTTTAAATCAGGATGATCCTGTAATTGGTACTTGAGATAGTTGCTTTCATCAAGAGTGTCGCCGCCTATAGCAGCGATAAAAAACAATTGACGCAATAATTCACCATAGCTGTATTGCGCTGTAAGGTTGCGGCTACCCAGGTGGTTGAGCGCTAATTCAGAAAAATTATTTGCTTTTAAATAGTTATGGATAAAATTTAATCCGCCAAAAGATTGGATAAAAGTTTCTTTTTGTTTTACTTGCATGTGGATCTATTTTAGTCGATAAATCCAAGGTTCACTCATTTAGGTGAATCAATGAAGAGCTTCTTTTCCACACTATGTGCATATTAGAAGCTCTTTTATTTATTTGTTTGCGAAATCAGGGAACAATTGCAAATTCAGAAATCTGATTCATGCAGATTGAAGTATTTTTGCCATAAATTACTTCTTCTCCAAAAGGTATTCATGTAACTGTTCTACCTTTTAATTTGAAAAAATTATGCAGCAAATTGCCGAATCTGAACTGATCATTAATTCCCGCGGAGCTGTTTACCACCTTGATCTGAAACCTGATGAGCTTGCTGAAAATATAATTACCGTAGGTGATCCTGGCAGGGTTAAGGAAGTAAGTAAACATTTTGATAAAATAGAAGTGGAAAGGCAACACCGCGAGTTTATAACGCACACCGGCTATATTGGC
This sequence comes from Hanamia sp., assembly GCA_036565505.1. Lineage (GTDB taxonomy): Bacteria > Bacteroidota > Bacteroidia > Chitinophagales > Chitinophagaceae > Ginsengibacter. The sequence continues at coordinate 56 of DATCMY010000495.1, read as the reverse complement.
AAAAAAAGAATTTCAGTGGTAAGTACCGGGATTGGCCCTGATAATATTGATATTGT
>DATCMY010000494.1:0-4089 GCA_036565505.1 Hanamia sp. | reverse complement strand
CATTGCTGGCAAATGTGTATATGGTGCAAAAGAAATTTGATCAGGCAGCAACTTTACTCCAGGCGGTTACTCAACTCGGCTATTCGTTAAATGCCAATTATGCGAATGCATTTTCTACAACTAATAAGAACAGTGCGGAGTCTATATTTGAGGTTCAATATAAGCAAGGGGCAGCGGATGGCCAATGGAGCGCTTTTATTTACGATTTTATACCTCCAATGGTCAATTCAACCATAGTTACCGGAACAAATACCAACACAACAAGCCTTCCCAGTGGACAGAACCTGCCAACTGCTGATCTTGTGGCATCGTATGAACCAGGAGATAAGCGTCTGGATGCCTCCATTGGCGTGATAGTAGGGCATTATGATGCTACTGCTACTTTTGTCGCTGATAGTGTTGTGAGCATTGTTGGCTACCCACATCCGGTACCATCTTACACAGGGCCTGGCGGAGTAGTATCCAAATTATTTGTAAAAAAATATCTGCATCCAAGTACCACTCCCTTTCAAACTGATGATGACTGGCCAATCTATCGTTATTCGGAAGCTTTGCTGATGCTTGCTGAGAGCCTTAACGAACAAGGTAAATCAATGGAAGCGCTTCCCTATTTAAATCAGGTAAGAGTCAGAGCCGGCTTGCCTCCTTCTACTGAAACTGATCAAACTTTGTTACGTGTTATTATAGCGCATGAAAGACGTATTGAACTGGCTTTCGAAAACAAAAGATGGACAGATTTGCTAAGAACCGGCCAGGTTATCCCGGGAATGACTGCGTTTTCAACCACCCTTAAGCAAAATAATCCGAATGTTCCGGCAAATGCTTATAATTTAGCTACTTTTCGTTTGTTATTTCCCATTCCAGAAACAGAGATTCAACTTAATCCCAAGATAACTCAAAACCCGGGTTATTAATTTGATATTAACGTCGACAGAAGAACGCCTTAAAAAATATAAATATGAAAAATGAACTAACAAATGAGCAAGTTCAATTTTATCAAAAAAACGGTTTTCTGGTTATTGAAGATTTTCTTTCAAAAGATGAATTGGAAAAATGGCGTAATGCTGTGATGGAAGCTGTTGCAGAACGTAATGGAATGAAGATGCCTGGTAAAGATGTGAAAACGGGAATGGACGATGGGATAAATGAGGATGCTGAGTATTTTTCAAAAGTATTTGACCAGCTTCTTAATCTTTGGCAAACAAATCATAAAATGAAAGAAATAATGCTGGACAAGAGGATTGGTAAAATGGCAGCCCAACTTTCGGATTCAGATGGCATTAGAATATGGCATGATCAGGCTTTGTTTAAACGTCCATGGGCAAATCCAACATCATGGCATCTTGATGCGCCTTTTTGGTCTTTTTCTGATCGAAGGGCTTTATCAATATGGGTAGCATTAGATGATGCTACTTTAGAAAATGGATGTTTATATTTTATTCCAGGGTCTTTCAAAGAGACCACTTTCGAAAATAAAGGGATTGGAAAAAATATGGATGGTATCTTTGAAGCATATCCTCAATTCGTAAAAGTAACTTCTTATGCTGCTAACATGAAAGCAGGTAGTTGTTCTTTTCATAATGGGCTTACTATTCATGGTGCAGGAGCTAATATGACAAATGGCTATAGAAGAGCTATGGCATGTGCTTACATGCCTGATTGCAATGTATTTAATGGCGAACCCAACATATTACCGGATACCTATTTAAGTAGATTAGCAGTTGGGGATATTTTGAAAAACGAAAGCCAGAACCCTTTAATATACCATGTTTGATATTAAGTTTTTTTGTCCGAGGTGGGGGTTTGAAAATATTCCATGGTCAAACTTTTTAAAGTCTGTAAAGGAAGCAGGATATTCAGGAATAGAATGGTTTCCCAATCCTGAAAATGATAATTATGGCGAGATACTATTATTGCTTGAAAAATATGATCTTGATTTTTGCATCGTTATGGCAGTTGCAGAGCGGTTCAAAAATTTTGAAAGCTATATAGTTTCATTAAAAAGGGGCTTGTTAGAGTTAGCAAAAATCAGGAATAAGAGTAAAATTCCTTTATTTATCAGCGCACAAGCCGGACGAGAATTTTTTAACAATGATCAAATTCTATCTTGTATAGATATATGCAAATCTATCCAGGAGGAATCAAGAGTTCCAATTTATCATGAAACGCATCGAAACAAGTGGACATATGCTGTTCATATTGTTTACGATTTTATTAAGCATGATAAAGATCTGCTGTTAACGCTCGATATTTCTCATTGGTTTTGTGTTTCTGAAAGTTACCTTCAAGACCAGCAATACGCTGTTGATGAAGCTATCAGCCATGCGCGCCATATTCATGCTCGAGTTGGTAATACCCAAAGTGCTCAGGTTTGGGATCCTGCGTACGAAATTTATGAAGAAGCTTTGAATGAACATTTGAAGGTTTGGGATAAATGGGTACGGCAGATAAGAAATAGTCAAATTAATTATTGTACAATTACACCAGAATTTGGACCACCTCCCTATCTTGTACCGGGCGACAGAACGATTCCATTAATTGACGAACAGTGGAGATTAAATTTATGGATAAAAGAATTTTTGAAAAAGCGATATAAAGACTTGTAAATAGATTAGTAAACCAAATATAGACGATTTTAAATTTGAGTTTCAATCCACAAGTATGTATTAAATGATAAAAAGTATAAATAATGAAAGTTATGCCATCACGTCGCAATTTTATACAGCAATTTACCTTGGCAGGGATTGCTCTATCTATACCCAATCAGTTTTCTTTTTTAACGAATGGAGATAAAGTATTTTCTTATAGATCCTCTTACCTGAAATTGCAATTGCTGAGAGATAAGCCCCAATTCTCTTTTTTTTCAACTGATAGTTTAGGTGGCAAACAATTTTCAGTAAATGCTTTATTTGAAAATTCGGAAAATTCCGAAGGAACTTATACAAGTAAAATAACCTCAAAAAGTATTTCTTATTTTTTAAATCCAAAAGACAAACATCCGGTTTGGGATTGTAAAATGAGTGATAAGAGTTTTTCTATTCAAACAAAATGGAATAAAGAATTAAAAGCTGCTCCATTTGAAATAATTTTTTCTCAAAGGCAAAATCATTGCACGGTTTTAGGAACAATGGTTGTGGCCAATCAAATGCAATTTCCCTGTGTGTTGCATTTTCCGGGGATGGGTACGTTCCGCTTATTTTGTAATAATCCCGGAGTTACTCTCTTTTATGATGCTAAACTTACGGATAAGCCGTTTATTAAAATCGCTTTGACCGCTGCTGACTCTAATCATCCCAATATTACTTATACATTTGAATCTGTAGCAATATTTCCTGAAATAAGTAAAATAAAAAACGACCCGCGTTTTGATGGATTTAAAAAGAACTATATCAATATTTTCCAATTTAGTCCTGAATTTAGAACACTTGCTAATAATTCTACCAGCGATGTTTGTGCTTTTACGGTATTTCTATATGCGGAGATGGCGAGTGCAACGCCGACACTTGTTGACGGATTAACCGCTATGGATTTGATTAGAAATACTTTAGACCGATATTTAAATGGCATGATAGGATATGGTATGGTGGGTAAACCAAACTGGCAAAGTAAATATGATTCATCGGATAGTTTTCCTTCTTTAATTATGGCCGCATGTTATTATATTATTGAGACAAAAGATTTGAAGTGGGCAAATAAAAATTATGAAGGCATTAAAACATGGGCTACGAAAATGATGGCCGCCGATACCAATAATGACGGGATTATTGAATATGGCTATTCGGGAAATTCAAATAGTTGGAAAGGGGAATTTAAACGCCCTGCAAACTGGTGGGATACGATAGGTTTTGGCCATGATGATTCCTATTCTAATGCATTAGCTTATAAAGCCTGCATACTATTGGCAGAGGTTTCGGAAATGCTGGATAAACGAGCGGAAAGCGCCGGCTACACTGCATTTGCCAAAAAGTTAAAGATGAATTATTATGGACGGTTTTATAATCCTGATACAGGTGTTTTAGGCGGTTGGCGAAGCGCCGACGGAGAATTGCACGATTATTATTTCACTTTCGTAAACAGTATAGCCATATG
>DATCMY010000493.1:0-6974 GCA_036565505.1 Hanamia sp. | reverse complement strand
CTGTTGGAGTTACATTCATTATCTCCAATAATTCTTTTTCTTCTAAAAACTTTTCTACATTTGGTTGAAGTTTACAAAAAACCATAGAATTCTTAGTGTCATAGAAAGTTTGTTGAATATTTAAAAGAGTATTAGCAGCCGTTTCATCTATCTTATTTACCTGTTCAAAATTTAGCACCAGGTTTTTTACCGGGTTATCAAGATAAGCAAGTAAGGTTTTTTGCAAGTCTTCTGTCATATTTGCAGTTAATTCCATTTCTTCAATCGTAATGACGTGCATTTTTTCTTTGGTATCAATTTTGACTTTCATAGTTCTAAGAATTCAACAGGTTATAGTTCAAAGATATTAAAAAGAAGAAGTATTTAACCAGGGTGATTTTTGATCTTCGTTTATTTTTATAAAATAAATTTTGACAAAAATCAATTTTAAAATGTAGAATATAATCAGGCAAATATTATTTAATATATATTTTAAACCGCTTTCTTTTATTAATTTAACCTTTTCTTATAGACTTTTCAACATCCTGTGCATTCTTTATTTCGTTTATAAATAGAATTAATTCACTATTATTGTACAGCATTTAAATTGTTATAAATGGACAACAATTTCTCGACACAAGTAAAAGAAATCATTTCATACAGCCGCGAAGAAGCTTTGCGTTTAGGAAATGATTTTATAGGTACAGAACACCTTGTTCTTGGCCTTATAAGAGATGGCGAAAACACCGCGATGAAAATTTTAAAATCTCTTAACGTAGATCTTTATGAACTCCGTAAAGAAATTGAGCTGGCTGTAAAGGACAAAACGGGGAAAAATATCGCCAATATTAATTCTTTACCGTTAACCAAGCAGGCTGAAAAAGTTATCAGGATTACTGTCCTGGAAGCCAAATCCAATAAAAGTCCATTGGTAGAAAGTGAGCATCTTATGCTTTCTATCTTAAAAAATAAAGAAAATATCGCTACGCAAATTTTAAATCAGTTTGATGTGGATTATGATATGTTTAAAAGCGAATTAGGCTTTGTAAAAACTGATCCGAAAGCGGAATTCCAGGATGAAGAAAATGAGGAATTTGATGAAGAAAGAAAATCATATTCTCAGCAACAACGTCCGCCAAAAGGAGCACCTGCACAGGCAAAATCTAAAACCCCCGTTCTCGATAATTTTGGCAGGGATATTACCCGCCTCGCAGAGATGGGAACGCTCGATCCTATTGTTGGTCGTGAAACCGAAATAGAAAGAGTATCACAAATTCTTAGCCGCCGTAAGAAGAATAACCCTATTTTAATTGGTGAACCGGGTGTGGGTAAAACTGCCATTGTTGAAGGCCTTGCCCTCAGGATTATTCAAAGAAAAGTAAGCCGTGTATTGTTTGATAAAAGAGTAGTTTCTCTGGATCTTGCTGCTTTGGTAGCGGGCACCAAATATCGAGGTCAGTTTGAAGAAAGAATGAAAGCGATTATGAATGAGTTGGAAAAAAATCGCGATGTAATTCTGTTCATTGATGAAATACATACCATTGTAGGCGCAGGCGGAGCAAGCGGTTCGTTAGATGCGTCTAACATTTTTAAACCCGCACTGGCGCGTGGTGAACTGCAATGCATAGGCGCTTCTACCCTTGATGAATACAGGATGTATATTGAAAAAGACGGGGCATTGGATCGTCGCTTTCAAAAAGTAATGGTAGAGCAACCAAGCGTGGATGAAACAATAGAAATACTTAACAATATAAAAAGCAAATACGAAGATTATCACAACGTAATTTATGATAACGAAGCAATCGAGGCTTGTGTAAAATTGAGCGACAGGTATATGACAGACCGTTTACTGCCCGATAAAGCCATTGATGTATTGGATGAAGTAGGCGCCCGTGTGCATTTAAAAAATATCAATGTGCCGGTAGAAGTTATTGATCTGGAAAAAAAGATTGATGAAATAAAACACGAAAAAAATAAAGTGGTAAAGAGCCAGCGATTTGAAGAAGCAGCTTCGCTTCGTGATACTGAAAAAAGATTGCAGGAAGAATTGGAAAAAGCCAAACTGGATTGGGAAGAAGAAAGCAAACACAAAAAATACCCGATCAATGAGGAAGCCATTGCAGAAGTAGTGAGTATGATGACCGGAATTCCTGTAAAACGAATGGTTCAGGCAGAAACTGATAAACTTCGCAGAATGGCTGAGGACCTTACTGAAGCAGTTGTTGGGCAAAGTGAAGGCATACAGAAAGTAGTAAAAGCCATACAAAGAAACCGTGTAGGATTAAAAGATCCTAAAAAACCAATTGGTTCATTTATTTTCCTTGGGCCAACCGGGGTAGGTAAAACAGAATTGGCAAGAGCGTTAGCAAGGTATATGTTTGATAGTGATGATGCGCTCATCCGGATTGATATGAGTGAATACATGGAAAAATTCACAGTTTCAAGGCTGATTGGTGCGCCTCCGGGATATGTTGGTTATGAAGAAGGCGGACAGCTAACTGAAAAGGTTAGACGCAAACCCTATTCAGTAATACTTTTAGACGAAATTGAAAAAGCGCATCCTGATATTTACAATATTCTTTTACAGGTATTGGATGATGGACAGCTTACCGACGGACTTGGTAGGAAAGTTGATTTTAAGAATACGATGATCATCATGACATCTAATATAGGTGCAAGACAATTGAAAGATTTTGGTGAAGGTGTAGGTTTCACTACAGCTTCAAGAGTAGCCAATGCCGAGGAAAATAATAAAGCCGTAATTGAAAAAGCATTGAAGAGGACCTTCAGCCCCGAATTTTTAAACAGGATTGATGATGTGGTGATCTTCAACCAGCTTACTGAAGAAAATATCTTCTCTATTATTGATATCCTGATGAAGGGTGTTACCAAAAGATTGGTTAATCTTGGCCTTCAATTGGAACTTACTGAAGAAGCGAAGAAATTTATTTCAGAGAAAGGGTACGATTCCAATTTTGGTGCGCGTCCTTTGCATAGGGCAATTCAAAAATATTTGGAAGATCCTTTAGCAGAAGAAATATTGAATATGAATGTAAAGAGTGGAGATGTGCTTATGGCTTCCCTGGATAAAGAAAATTCAAAAATAATCTTTGAGGTAAAAGGTGGAGTGAAGAAAGAAAAACCTTTCGAAGTTTAAATTGATCTGTTGATAAAATAAAAAATGCCGCTTTAAAAAGTGGCATTTTTTTTTAGCTTGTTGGTATATTTTAGAAATCCGAAACTATAATTGAATCCGGAAAATAGTTAAAAGGTAAAATCAATATCAATCCATTACTTCATATACAACCATTGGGAGCGCTTTATTTTTGAGATTTACCTGCCCCACTTTACTGCAATTAAATGATTCCTTTACTTTTTCGTAGCAGGATTCATTAATTAAAATCTGGTTTTGTCCGGCTTCCGATTGTAACCGCTGTGCCATATTCACTGAATCACCAATTACAGTATAATCTAAACGACGCAGGTTAGCTGAGCCGATATTTCCAGAAATCATTACACCGCTATTAATACCGATAGAAACTTTTGGAGTAAATGCAACATCTTCGTTCAAAGAAGGCAGGTTGTCTATCTTATTTCTTACTGCAAGGCTTGCATCAATAGCCCTGTCCAAATGATAATCACCGCGAAAAACAGCCATGATGGCATCGCCAATAAATTTATCAATATAGCCACCTTGTGCAATGATCTCTTTCACCATCACGTCAAAATATTTGTTCAGCAATTTTACTACAGTATCCGGAGATTCTTTTTCACTGATAGAAGTAAAACTGCAAATGTCTATAAAGGCTACAGTCGCTTCTATTGTTTCATTTTGCATAAGTGAAGATTCAAATTCACGACCGCCCATAAAGTTCAACACTGTTTCATCCACATACATTTTCAGGATATTATTTTCTTTAATAGCCTTCATTGTTTCCTGCATCTGGTGCACATGTTTGATCGTTTTTTCCATCGTTACTTCAAGATCTTCAAAATTTACCGGCTTGGTAATAAAATCATAAGCTCCACGGTTCATTGCCGTGCGAATGTTATCCATATCGCCATAAGCCGAAACGATCACAGATTTTATTAAACTGTTTTGTTCATTCAGTTTGGTGAGTAATGTCAATCCATCCATTACAGGCATATTAATATCACTAAGTACAATATCCACATCATTATTTAGCTCCAGTTGTTCCAGCGCATTCTTGCCGTTTACTGCAAAAATAAATTCATAGGTATGCTCCCGTATTTTTTGCCGGAACTTTTGTTTAATGAGTACTTCCAGATCTGTTTCATCATCCACAACTAATATTTTTGCCATCAGCTTATGATTTTTAATTTTTCTTTTAATATATTAAAGTCAACAGGCTTGGTTAAAAATTCATCAGCTCCCAACTCTTTGGCTGTATTATAATTTTCGGCATCTCCGTAAGCGGTTATCATCATTACTACCGGTGGCGGTTTAAAATGCCTTTGTTTGATATGCCCTAATAATTCGAGGCCACTCATTCCCGGCATATTGATATCCGACAATATCAACACGGCTTCCTGGTCATGATTATCAAGATAAACCAGTGCATCTTCGCCCGAAAAGGCAAACACAAATTCCACGAGATTATTCCTGATTTCTTTCCTGAAGCGTTGTTCAAAAAGTGTTTGAATATCTCTTTCGTCGTCGACTACTAAAATTTTCATTTGATGAATTTAAGATTTATGTTGGTAATTGAATAATAAATTCACTTCCCCGTCCGACCGGGTCATCCGGGCGGGCTTCACCTTCTTTCGTCTCAACCTTTATTTCACCGCCATGCGCTTTTACAATATCATAGCTAAGTGATAAACCCAATCCTGTTCCCTGCCCGGTGGGTTTGGTAGTAAAGAAGGGTTGGAATATTTTATCTAATACTTTTTGCGGAATGCCATTGCCATTATCTTTTACTGAAATCAAAATTTTATCGGCAACTATTTTTGTACTTACTGAAACAGTTGACTCATAATTCTCAATACCCGACTTCTTCTTCTTCTCGTCAACTACATAAAAAGCATTGGTAATTAAATTTAAAATAACTCTTCCAATATCCTGTGGAATGATATTGATATTGCCAATTGATTTATCAAAATCTGTTTTCATTGTAGCATTAAAAGATTTGTCTTTTGCACGGAGGCCATGATAGGCAAGGCGTAAATATTCATCTGCTAAAGCATTGATATCGGTGGGTTCTTTTACGCCTGTGCTTGACCGTGAGTGTTGCAACATTCCTTTTACAATTGCATCTGCACGTTTTCCGTGGTGATTTATTTTTTCTTCGTTTTCCTTAATGTCTTTTGCAATTGCTTTTACTTCATCCATATCTCCTTTGTCCACTTCCGAAGTTAATTCATCAATCAACTCGGTATTTACTTCCGAAAAATTATTCACGAAGTTTAGTGGGTTTTGAATCTCATGTGCAATACCTGCAGTGAGTTCACCGAGCGAGGCCATTTTTTCAGATTGGATTAATTGCTTCTGGGTAGCTTTTAATTCAGTAAGCGTTTGTTCAATCTCATTATTTTTATCCTGAAGTGTATGATTCGCTTTTTGCTTTTGGCGATTATTTCGGTAAAGTAAGAATCCTATAGTACTGAATACGGCAATCAGTGCTATAATGGCAATCGTTTTTTGTTTACCCTCTTTTTCAATTCGCTCTTGCTCCTGTTGCTGCAACGCTAATTGCTGATTGAATGCTGCCACCTGGAATTCCTGGAGCCTTTTCTTTTCTATGCTCCCAAGACTATCATTTAATAAGGTAGCCCGTCTTAAATAAGCAAAAGAACTGTCTGTATTGTTTTGATCATGATAATAATCTGAGATCATCCGGTAAGCAATTGCTTTTTCCTTTTTGTATCCACCCAGCGTAAAAGCTTCAAGGGCTTTTTTGGCATAAATAAAAGCCGAATCTGCTTTGTTCAACGATTGATAAAGTTTGGCTAATTGAAGACATGCATTTCCGGCAAGCCGGGAGTTACCATTCTGCTCACTAACCTGTATAGCTTTTTGATAATTTTCCCTGGCGAAATCAGTGTTTCCCATTTGCCCGTAGATCATGCCTATGGATGTATACGTACCGCCTTCAAACTTTCTGGTGTCAAAAGGTAACTTTGAATAATAATATATTGACTTCTGTTGATAGAAAAGGGCCGAATCGGGCTTATTCAGTTTTAGATAACTGTCACCAATGTCAGGGTATAGCCCGGCAAGGTTGAAAGTATCTTTTGCGGCCTCCACATGTGGAATTGCTTCATGGGCAATTGCAATTTGCTTTTCATAGTTGCCGGTATAACCGTAAAGGCTCTCAAAGGCTGTATATAGTATGCCGATTACACTACGCCGGTACATTTGCGGGGTTTGTTCTTTTTGCAGATATCCTGCTTTTTTCCCGTTAGAAGGATCTTCGGCAATTTTAAGTCCCTGGTTTATTATCCTAAGTGCCTCGGGATAATTTCCCGTCTTCATGAGCGGCCAAGACATATATGCCATCATCATAGCCTTGTTTAATTGCAAGTCGAGTTTTTCGGCAATGGCTATTCCCTTGTTACAATAATAAATACCACTATCGGCGTTTATATCATCGTAAAGACTCCCCAACATTGAACAAGCACCCATACGGACAGTGTCATTAGCTGCATGCTGAAGCACAAGATAAACGCTGTCTATTTGTTGCCGGGTCTGGGCTTTAACAAATGCAGGCAATAATAAAAGCAGCGCAATTTTTAGTAATAATTTCATGCAATTAATTTAAGCTATTGGCAATTGAATAATAAACTCAGTTCCCCGTCCGACCGGGTCATCCGGGCGGGCTTCATCCTCTTTCGTCTCCACCTTTATCTCCCCACCATGTGCTTTTACAATATCATAACTCAAACTCAAACCCAATCCTGTTCCCTGCCCGGTGGGTTTGGTAGTAAAGAAGGGTTGGAATATTTTATCTAATACTTTTTGCGGAATGCCATTG
>DATCMY010000492.1:0-14755 GCA_036565505.1 Hanamia sp. | reverse complement strand
CGTTCCCAATTAGGGCATTAAATGCCCGGTAAAAACCGGGCTATTTTTTCCCAATTCAATAATACAATTAATTTATAAAGAGATATTTTATGTTACAATTTCAAAAAATAAAAAACAAATTTGCCTTCCTGTTTTTGATGCTGATATTAGCAGGCATTACAGGTAATGCTCAAAAAATTCAACGCATACAACCCGTTTGGTGGTTTGGAGAATCTGGCGCCGCAAATTTTAATACCTATCGTGGTACCACGCAAATGCTCAACAGTGATATTACCGTTCCGACTGCCTTTCATAAAGGAGATGGAGTAAAACCTTATCTATCATTATTAACGGAATACCGTCCGAATAAAGTATGGGGCGGTATGCTAAATGTGGCATATGATAACCGGGGTGGTAAATTTGATGGCGTGCTGGCACCTTGTAATTGTGCGGCAGATTTGACCACTAATATCAGTTATATTACAGTAGAACCCAGTTTAAGGTTGGCCCCTTTTTCTTCTGCATTTTATATATTCGCCGGGCCCACATTGAGTTTCAATGTAAGCAAAGCATTTACTTATACACAGGAAAAACAAACAGATGTAAAGGGTGACTGGAGCGATATTCACAAAACTGTATTTTCTGCACAGGCAGGCACCGGAATAGATATCCCTGTTTCTGCAGCTACCAGCGCTACACAAATGACTGTTTCACCATTTGTATCCTTCCTTACAGATTTTGGGCATGAGCCCCGTTCTGTAGAATCATGGTCATTCTATACGGTTCGTGCCGGTATAGCATTAAAGTTTGGTACATCAAGAAAATCATTACCTGCAAAAACAATTGAAGACCCTGTAACCATTATCCCGGCTGTAAAAGAAAAGGATGTGCAGTTTTCAGTTAGAGCTCCTAAAGTAGTTCCTTTAAAGCGCCAGGTAAAAGAAACATTCCCTCTTATTAATTCAGTATTTTTTAACATGGGTTCAACTGAAATACCCAGCCGTTATGTACAATTAAGCAGTGCACAGGCTGCTTCATTTAAAGAAGATCAATTACAGCAAGGTCAACCTGATAATTTGAATAAAGGCCGTTCTGCAAGGCAGTTAGCTGTTTACCATAATATCCTCAATATTATTGGTGACCGTATGCGCTCCAATCCACAAAGCACTATTTCTTTAGTGGGCGCATCAGACAAAAATCCAACAGAAGGAAAAATGCTTGCGGAAAATATAAAACAATATTTAGTAAACGCTTTTGGTATTGATGCTTCAAGAATAAGTACAGAGGGAAGGGATAAACCCCTTATTCCATCGGAGCAACCGGGCACTACTAATGAGCTCACCTTATTGCATGAAGGTGACCGCAGGGTAGATATTGTAAGCACTTCTCCTGAATTATTGATGCAGGTAGGTGGAATTACTTCACCATTTTTGAAGCCGGTGCAAATATCATCAGTACAGGAAGATCCTTTGGATAGCCATGTAATTTTTAATGCGGATGGTGCCAGTGAATCACTCAATTCATGGTCAGTAGATGTTACAGATGAACAGGGAAATGTGCAACATTACGGACCTTATACACAAGACCAGGAATCAGTACCGGGAAAAACCATTTTAGGTAACAACACCCAGAGTAATTATACCATTTCGATGATTGGCGAAACCAAAAGTGGACAGACCATAAAGAAAGGAAGCTCTGTGAGCCTGATGAAAATGGATGATCCTAAACAGGAAGGATTACGGTATAGTATCCTGTTTGATTTTGACAAATCAACATCGATAGCAACCTATCAGAATTTCCTTACGGATATAGTAACACCACTTATTCCTGAAAATGGAACTGTTATTATACATGGCCACACCGATATAATCGGAGAGGAAAAATATAATCTTAACTTATCTAATGAGAGGGCAACGGGTGCGCAAAAAATCATTGAACAAGCATTATCAAAAGCCGGAAAAAAAGGGGTTAAATTTGAAACCTACGGATTTGGCGAGGATACCAATATGGCACCTTTCGAAAACAACCTTCCTGAAGAACGCTTTTACAACAGAACAGTAATTATTGATATAATTCCTGCCAGTTAAATAATCTTAGGAAAAATTTACTAAGCACAGGACACCGGGTGTCCTGTGCTTTTTTTTATATTTTTAACTGGAAAACTGAAGTCCCTATTTCCCAAATTTTTTCTTCAATAAATTGAGGGCATCATTCATATTCCCGCTTGCATTTTCTACCTGCTTTGGGCGATTTGGTTGATGAGACTTTCTTTGAGATTCTTGCCTGGCAGGCATTTCCTGAGTTTGCTTTATGGATAAGGAAATACGTTTTCGAGGCACATCCACTTCCAATACTTTCACTATCACCTTATCATTCAGCTTTAGCACTTCACCGGGATCACTGATATACTTATGCGCAATTTCGGAAACATGCACGAGACCGTCCTGCTTCACGCCAATATCTACAAAGACGCCAAAACGCGTAAGGTTGGTCACTATACCGGGAACTATCATACCCACTGATACATCTTCAATAGAATAAATATTGGCAAACTCAAATGCCTGGGCTTCGCTGCGGGGATCGAGACCCGGCTTTTTCAATTCCTTTAAAATATCCTGCAGCGTATGCAAACCGATATTTTCGTTTACGTATTGCTGTAAGGAAATCTTATTTACTATATTTTCGTTGCCGATCATTTCCTGAACCTTAATTCCGGAATCTTTCGCCATTTGCTCTACTACTTTGTATGATTCAGGATGAACGCCACTTTCATCCAAAGGATTGTCGCCGTTTTTGATCCTTAAAAAACCAGCGCATTGTTCAAATGCTTTATCGCCCAATCTTGGCACTTCCCTCAATTGTTTTCGATTGGTAAAGCGTCCTTTTTCTTTTCGGTAGTTTACAATATTTTCCGCGATAGATGGGCCGATGCCACTTACATAACTCAATAAATATTTTCCCGCAGTATTTAAATTGACACCAACCGCGTTCACACAACTTATCACCGTTTGATCCAGCTTTTCTTTCAGCCTTACCTGATTCACATCGTGCTGGTACTGCCCCACTCCTATGCTCTTCGCATCAATCTTTACCAGTTCTGCCAAAGGATCCATCAGTCTGCGGCCAATACTTACTGCTCCACGAACGGTAATATCCTGGTCAGGAAATTCTTCACGTGCGATTTCAGACGCAGAATAGATAGAAGCTCCATCTTCATTTACCAAAAATACCGGCAAGCCACTACAAAGCCCTTTAATAAATTGTTCCGTTTCGCGGCCGGCAGTGCCACCACCAATGGCGAAAGCTTCAATACCATATTGGGTTATATAATTTCTGATCTTTTGTTCAGCTTCGGTTAGTTTAAAATTTTTTTCATGTACATAAATCAAATCAGTTTTTTTCAATTCACCCTTTTCATCGAGGATCACCACTTTACAACCGGTACGGTAACCGGGGTCAATGGCCAGTATTTTTTTGCTACCCAATGGTGATGAAAGTAATAACTGGCGAAGGTTTTCTGCAAATACAGTGATGGCTTCCTCATCTGCTTTAGATTTTAGGGCAACTCTGAATTCGCTTTCAAGACTTGGTTGCAATAAACGGCGGTAAGCATCTTTTACGGCTTTCTTCACCTGTTCTGCCGCTTCATTATTGGCTTTCACAAATTCTTTTTCTACTTCCAATAAAGCGGTTTCTTCATCCGGCTCAATACTCATTCGTAAAAAGCCTTCCATAAATCCACGCATAATGGCCAGCATCCTGTGCGAAGGAATTTTGGAAACCGGCTCAGCAAAATCGAAGTAATCTTTGTATTTCATTCCTTCTTCTTCTTTTCCGCTAAGCATTTTACTTTTTACATTTGCTGTTTGTTCAAATAGTTTCCGCATACGCGCGCGTATATCTGCATTTTCATTTACCATTTCTGCAATGATATCACGTGCACCTTGCAAGGCAGCATCGGCATCGGCTACCTTTTCATTGATGAAAGTTGCGGCTTCTTTTTGAGGTGCTATATTGTCCTGCTCCAATACCAGCAAAGCCAATGGCTCCAGTCCATTCTCACGAGCTGTTAGCGCTTTGGTTTTACGTTTGGGTTTATAGGGCAAATAAATATCTTCGAATTCGTTGAGCGTTGTTGATTGATTGATTTTTTCCTGCAAGGCTTCATTCATTTTCCCCTGCTCAGTAATCGTTTTTTCAATGAAAGCTTTCCGGTCAGAAAATTCCTGTTGAAATTTTGCCTCCTCTTGTATGGCTTGTATCTGCACTTCATCCAGGACACCAGTTTTGTCTTTACGGTAACGGGCAATAAAAGGAATAGTGGCGCCTCCGGCCAATAATTCTAAAACGGAAATAACTTGTTTTTCAGAAATGGACAATTTTCCTGAAACAGATGATGAATAGGTTAACATATATGGTATTAATTCTGTAATTCTATAAGGGGCGAAGGTAAAAAAATGAGAGTAAAATATACCTAATCAAAAAATGAGTAAGAGATTTACCTGGCAAAAGGATTGAATAATTTACACAATCAAATTTTGTAATAATGAGGGTTAAGAATATCAATGATGATCAACACAATTCGATTACCATAGCACTTGCACCTCCGCCGCCATTGCATATTCCGGCAGCGCCAATCTTTCCTTTGTTTTGTTTTAAAACATTGATCAGGGTAACAATTATACGTGCACCACTACAGCCTAATGGATGGCCAAGTGCAACTGCACCACCATTCACATTTACTTTAGCCGGATCTAATTTCATGTTCTGTGAATTTACAATTCCCACTACGCTAAATGCTTCATTCAGTTCAAAAAAATCAACATCAGTTAATGCTAATCCAGCCTTTTTAATTGCTTTAGGTACTGCAAGAGAAGGAGTAGTGGTAAACCATTCAGGAGCCTGCTCTGCATCAGCATAACTTAATATTTTTGCTAATGGTTTTAAGCCCAGTTCATCTGCCTTTTCTTTGCTCATTAAAACCAAAGCAGCGGCTCCATCATTGATGGTGCTTGCATTAGCAGCAGTTATACTTCCTCCTTTTTCGAAAGGCGATTTTAATTCCGGTATTTTATCAAATTTTACATTAAAAGGTTCTTCATCATTTATAAAAATAACAGGATCGCCTTTTCGCTGTGGTATTTCTACTCCTACAATTTCATTTTTAAATTTTCCTTCATTTACAGATGCCTGGCTACGCCTGTAACTTTCCGTAGCGAATTCATCCTGCTGACTGCGGCTAATATTACATTCCCTGGCACAAAGCTCTGCAGCATTGCCCATTGCATAATCTTTATACACATCTGTAAGGCCATCTTTTGCAATACCATCAATTAAAGAAGTGTTCCCATATTTATTTCCCCAACGCAAAGCGGGTGCGTAAAACGGAGCGCTGCTCATATTTTCCATTCCGCCGGCAATTACTATATCTGCATCGCCTAATAAAATGCTTTGTGCTGCATTCATTATGGCCTTCATACCACTGGCACAAACTTTATTAATTGTTGTGCAGCAAACATCTTCCGGCAAGCCCGCAAATATAGAGGCCTGGCGTGCAGGTGCCTGTCCCAGGTTGGCTTGCAACACACAACCCATATATACTTCATTAACATCCGATGGTTTTATTCCTGCCTTTTCTACTGCACCTTTAATGGCTGCAGCACCCAATTTTGTTGCAGGGATATCTTTGAGGCTTCCACCAAAACTACCTATCGGCGTACGTACCGCAGATATAATATAAACTTCTTTCTTATTCATAATACAATTTGAAGAACAAAGATAACAAAATGTCTTTCAGCACTTTTGTGAAAAAATAAATAGAGCCGGAAATGGGTTAATAAACGGTTAATGAATGAAGAAAAACGCACAAAAATAAATTTATAATTTTCTAATTGCTTTAAATTATTTTACTTCGTAGTCATTAAACCAAACCATTTTTACCATGATCGTTATTTCCATAAAAAAATTTGTTACTATAATGATAATAACAGCGGTGTTACTGATAATTATAGCAATTATTTCATTAAATGCTACCCTGTAATATCAGTATGGCAGGTTGTGAAATCGTATTTCGTAACAACGAAAAAAGAAGGCAATGATACCCCAGGAGACCATACAACAAATAACAAGCAGGATTGACATTATCGAGATCGTCAATTCATTTGTTAAGCTTAAGAAAAGAGGGGTAAATTATATCGGGCTTTGCCCTTTTCACAATGAAAAATCCCCGTCATTCACTGTTTCTCCATCCAAAGAAATATATAAATGTTTTGGCTGCGGACGAAGCGGCAACGCCATTAGTTTTTTAATGGAGCATGAAAAATACAGTTATGTAGAAGCCTTAAAATGGCTGGCTGCAAAGTATAATGTAGAGATTGAAGAAAAAGAAACCAGTCCCGAATTCAGGCAGCAGCAACTGGCAGCCGACAGCCTTTATATTATTAACAAATATGCACAGCAATTTTTCAGTGAATCATTATTTTCTTCTGAAGAAGGGATCAACGCCGGTTTAGGATACTTAAAGGAAAGAGGTTTCAGGGAAGAAATAATCAAAAAATTTGAACTGGGCTATAATCCGGAAGCAAGAGATTCATTTTCCAATGCTGCCGTAAAAATGCAGTTCAATAAAGATCTTTTGCAAAAATCAGGATTGGTAGTGGCAAGAGATAATGGATTACAGGATAATTATCGGGGTCGTATTATTTTCCCTATTCATAATCAATCGGGAAAAGTATGTGGGTTTGGAGCAAGATTAATCAGGAAAAATGATAAAGCACCAAAATATATTAATACACCAGAGAATGATATTTATGTAAAAAGTAAAATTTTATATGGTTCATGGTTTGCCCGCCAGGCAATAGATAAAGCGGATGAGTGCCTTTTGGTAGAAGGCTACACTGATGTAATTTCGCTGCATCAGGCCGGCATTGAAAATGTGGTAGCAAGTGGTGGCACTTCATTAACCCCCGATCAATTAAGGCTGATTAAGAAATATACTTCTAACCTTACTATTTTGTATGATGGCGATGCCGCGGGAATTAAAGCCGCCCTTCGTGGACTCGATCTTGCGCTGGAAGAAGGATTAAATGTGCAATTAGTTCTTTTGCCTGACCAGGAAGATCCTGATAGCTATATCAATAAAAACGGCGCTGAAACTTTTATAAAATTCATCCGTGAAAACAAAAAAGATTTTATTTTATTCCAGCTTGAATATGCCTTACAGGATGCTGGAGATAATACCAATAAAAGGGCGCTGGTTGTAAATCAAATTGCAGAGTCTATTTCTAAAATTAATAAAGCAGAAGATTTTACTAAACAACAGGATTACATTCGTAAAACCGCAGCACTTTTAAAAATTGATGAAGGAGGACTGCATAACCTGGTAAATAAACATACCAGGGACAAACTCAGCAAGGAAGAAAAAAAATCTTTTCCCACAGAAAAAATTTTCCAGGAACCCGGAAGTGAAATCCCCGGAATATCTGCAGATGACACAGATGCGCTTAACTTATTAAAAAATGAAATTTATCATGAAAGATCTGTAGTAAGATGCCTGCTTGAATTTGGATTAAAGGAATGGCATGATGAAAAAACTGTTGCCGAATATATTCTTTATGAATGTGTAGATGATGAATTATTAGAAGATCCTATGTTGAAAAAGATCATTAGTTTTTATAAGATTTGGTATGAAGAGAAACTGGAGCCGACTGCAAAAACTTTTTTGTACAACGAAGACATTCAAATGAGTAACGCAGTTGTCGCCCTCCTGGATTTTCCTTATGAAATAAGTGATGGCTGGAAAGAAAAATACGAAATGCCTGTGCCTACCAGGGAAGATAATTACAAACACGATATTATCTCTACGCTTCGTTATTTGGAATTAAAAAGAATTAAAAAGCTAATTACCATTAACGCGGAAGAACTGGAAAAAACCACATCTATAGAAAGACAGATTTTATTAATACAGACACATTCTCACCTGAAAAATATGGAAATAAAAATTACCAATGAAATGGGAATGGTGATTTTGAAGTAGCCTTTTCCGTAATTCTAAAACCCTTCTGCCTGAGCAAATTTTCTGTTAGCAGTTTTTAGCCTGACAACTTTCGATTTAGATGATTTTACATTTTCGCAAATTTCTGCTTTGTTAAAGCGTTGAGCGCTCCATACATAATCCAAAACAACTTTTTCACCAGTTTCAAATCCTTGCTCAATCATGAAATCCCACGAACCATCGCGGTTAAGATCACTGGCAATTTTTGAAGCCTGTTTTGGATAAGCGATCCACAACTTTGTATCATCATGCAACGCTCCGCAGAGTTCAGCAAAAATATTACGCAATTGATTTGAATTCAAAGCAAATACGAGCGCAAAATCAATTTTGCGGATCTTTAAAAGTTGAGTAACGTTTTTTGAAAATGAAAGTTTTGAGAACTGTTTTTCAATTGTAGAAGGAAGTCCTTGTATTAACAGATTTTTTTCATCCTCTAATTGCAATTTTTCAAACAATGTTTGAGACATAAGTGAAGCAATATTTATAAGATTAAAAAATGGTCTATAAAACCCTGCACTACCCTATTTCTGTAAAAGAAAAATTCTAATTGACTAATGATATGCAGTTTAGACAGGTGCAAAATTACGATAAAAAAAGTGTTTTTCCCATAAAAAAAACCTGCATTTTGTTAATGCAGGTTTTTTTTACAAATAATATTAATTATTTTGAATTCACCGGCTGGTAATATTTCAATGCTTCAGGCATATAACTCTTAATTTTATCAATCCTTTTGGAATCAAGTGGATGGCTGCTCAAAATTTCCGGCGCAGCAGCACCACCTGAATTCATGGCAGCCATCCTTTGCCAAAAAGGAATTGCTTCGCGGGGATTATATCCAGCCATTGCTGCAAAAATTAACCCGTAATGGTCTGCTTCATATTCCTGTTTACGTGAATTAGGAAGCAATACCCCCACCTGTGCGGATGGGGCATAAATTGATCTAAAAATATTATTGGCATTACTGTTACCGGATGTGAATACATCGCCCACTACTCCTACTCCCTGTGCTACCAATGCCTGGCTTATTCTTTCTTGTCCGTGATGGGCAACAGCATGGGTAATTTCATGCCCCAGTACAATTGCTAAAGCTGCCTCATTTTGAGTAACAGGAAGCAACCCTGTATAAACCACCACTTTACCGCCAGGCATACACCAGGCATTTACTTCTTTATTGTCTACTAAATTAAATTCCCAATTGTAACCGGCCAGTTCACTGGATAATCCTTTTTCTTTATAGTATTTAGTAATTGCATTAGCGATACGGGTACCTACTCGCTTAACCATTTCTGCATCCTTACTGGTATTGCTGCTTACTACCTTATTTTGAGATAGAAAACTACTGTATTGTGTAACCGCTTCCTGTTGTAATGATGCTTCAGAAACCAAAGAAAGCTGGCTCCGGCCTGTAATCGCATTAGTTGTGCAGGCAGTTACAAATAAACTCAGACTTATAAAAAGTAGAAAAATGTTTTTCATAATTATATTAATTTTTCATTGAATAAACAATTGGCGTACCAAATTTTGAATTTTGTTACAATTGAGAGATGTAAAGGGATAATAAATTGGTTGCAAATGAAAGGAAAAAAAAATTACAATTCTTTCCGGCGTGATTTTTTTCGATCTCTATATTTTAAAATCGGAACGCGGCCTTCATTACCTTTTAATAAACGGCTAATATTCTTTTGGTGAGTGAGCACAACGAGAGCAGCTACCGCCACGGCGAATACCCGGTAAAACACTTCCTTTTCATTGTAGATCCACAATACGCAAATGGGTAAAGCTACACTGGCAAGTATTGAACTTAGAGAAACATATCTGGTTAAATAAAGTACAAGTAAAAAAACACCAACACAGTTGATTGCTACAATTGGCTGAATGGCGAGTACCATTCCAAATAAAGTAGCAACTCCCTTTCCTCCCCTGAAACCTGCCCATATTGGGTAAATATGCCCAACAACAGCAGCAAGTCCCAATCCTATCATCAGGTTCGTCCTGTCTAATTCATTGGTAAGATAATAAGGTAATAAATTATAAAGCGCAACAGCAAGAATACCTTTGAGCATATCTCCAATCATAACGATGGTCCCGTATTTTGAACCAAGTACTCTGAAGGTATTGGTGGCACCCATGTTACCGCTGCCATATTCGCGTATATCAATATTGAACATGGATCTGCTAACGATAAGTGCGGTAGGAATGGAACCAATTAAGTAAGCGACAATAATTAAAATAAATTCTTTCATATTTTTATATCAGGCCTTTTCCAACGTTGACAAATATAAACTAAAATTCAAGCCACTTACTGATTATTTTCTTAAATTTTTCTTTACTGTTTTTCAAATAAAATAGCTAACCAATCACCTTTTTGTAAAACGGATTTTTTAACAAAATGTTTTTCAGCAAATATATTTTCCATTGTCTTTTCATCTTTTGACAAAAAACCTGAAGCCAAAAATAATGATCCTGTTTCTAATAATGAAGATATGGATTGTGCTGCTTCAGTCAACACATTCAGGTTAATATTGGCGATAATAATATCAACAGGTAACAAACCAGTAAGATGATCTCTTTTTTTCACTGAAATATTTTTGCAATTATTGGCTTCCAAATTTTCAAGAGCATTGTTGATACTCCATTCGTCATAATCTATCGCTATTATTTTGGAAGCACCCAGTTTTTCTGCAAGTATTGCCAGTACGCCTGTTCCTGTGCCAAAATCAATTACACTTTTACCGGTAAAATCTATGCTTTCCATTAGTTCCACCATTAAAAAAGTAGTATCATGGTGGCCTGTACCAAAACTCATTTTCGGTGTAATGATCAATTCATACTTTACATTTTGGATAGGTTCATGAAAAGAAGCTCGAATCGCAGCAAAATCATTGACAATTACCGGCTGCAATTCACTTTCCCATTGTTGATTCCAGTTTTCATCCTTGATCATTGTTTTTTTATAAATCTGATCGACATCTAAAATATTTTTTAATATTTCTTCATTAAAATCTTCTTCTTTTATGTAGGCAAACAAAGAATTTTCTTCCTGCACAAATGCATAGAATTTGATTTCTGATAAATTAGCGATCAGAATTTCTGACTCATCAGAAGAAATTGTTTCTACTTCTATTTTTACAAATTTGTCCATAAAAAAAGCCTGCATTTTAGTACAAGCTTGGGTATTTAAAATTATGATAAAAAATTAATTATTTGTCCTTGGCTGAGTAGGAGCACCCTGCTCAGGTTTTGGGAGTAATGCTTTTCTGCTTAGTTTAAATTTACCTGTTTTTGGATCAACCCCTATTAATTTCACTTTCACTTTATCGCCTTCATTAAAAATATTATCCATGTTATCAAGACGCTTCCACATGATTTCAGAGATATGAAGCAGTCCCTGTTTTCCTGGTAAAAATTCAACAAATGCACCAAACTCTTTTATTCCTTTTACAGTTCCTTCGTATACATCACCAATTTCAGGCACAGATACTATACTTTTAACCCAAGCCACAGCCTGGTCTAAACTTTCTTTATTGGCTGAAAAAATACTTACTTCTCCTGTTTTTCCTACTTCTGTAATATTAATAGTAGCACCGGTTGTTTTTTGTATTTCCTGTATGATCTTGCCTCCTGGCCCTATTACTGCTCCAATGAATTCTGAATCAATGATCAGTTTTTCCATCCTTGGTGCATGTGGTTTCACTTCAGCATTATGCTCAGGAATGCAATTGTACATGGCATCTAGAATATGCATTCTTCCTTTCTTAGCCTGATCGAGAGCCTTCCGCATTACATCCATACTTAAACCATCCACTTTGATATCCATTTGCACAGCGCAGATTCCATCTCTTGTTCCGGTTACTTTAAAATCCATATCACCTAAATGATCTTCATCACCAAGAATATCAGAAAGAATAGCAAACTTATCGCCTTTTGAAATCAATCCCATTGCTATACCACTTACATGCTTTTTGAACGGAACACCTGCATCCATAAGAGCTAGTGAACCTGCACAAACCGTTGCCATTGATGAAGAACCATTGCTTTCTAAAATATCACTCACAACCCTTATTGTATAAGGATATTCGTTTCCGGGTAATATTTGTTTTAAAGAACGCATAGCAAGATTTCCATGTCCTACTTCCCTGCGGCCTACACCACGCATCATCTTAACTTCGCCGGTAGAAAAAGGTGGAAAATTATAATGCAAAATAAATTTAGAATAATTGCTTGTGGCAGCGCTTTCCACCAATAATTCATCAAGAGGCGTACCGAGTGTAACTGTCGTTAAAGACTGCGTTTCACCGCGGGTAAATAAAGCTGAACCATGTGGAGAAGGGAGATAATCGACTTCCATAGTAAGTGGCCTGATTTCTTCAAGGCTGCGCCCATCAAGACGTTTACCAGTACTTAACATCATTTCACGAACAACATTATACTGTAATTCTCCAAAATAATATTTTATCAAAGCTTTATCCTCATCCGGCAATTCTGCACCCAGGTATTCCTGAATTTCTATTACCAATTGATCAAAAGCCACTTTCCTTTCATCTTTTGCCGAAGCCTTAGCAGCTATCGCATACATTTTATCTTTTGCAAAAGCAGTTATCTTTTCATTAAGCTCTTCGTTACGGTATGGTTTTTTGTATTCACGTTTAGCTTTAATGCCTACTTTTTCTCTTAATTCTTCCTGCGCTTTTACCTGGATTTTAATTGCATTATGAGCCAATTCTATCGCTTTTACCAGGTCTTCTTCCTGGCATTCTTTTCCTTCGCCTTCCACCATCATAATATTTCTATTGGTAGCAGCGATGATAAATTCCATATCAGCTTCCTCCAATTCAGAACGTGTGGGGTTTACTACGAATTCGCCATTCACCTTTCCTATTCTCACTTCAGAAATAATTTCCTGAATTGGAATATCTGAAACTGCCAATGCCGCTGAAGCTGCAAGGCAAGCCATTGCATCGGGCATTACTTCCGGATCGCTGGAAATAAGTGAAACTAAAACCTGCACTTCACACAAATAATCTTCAGGGAATAAAGGCCTGATTGCTCGGTCAATTAGTCTTGAGGTTAATATTTCATAATCATTCAGACGTGCTTCTCTCTTAAAGAAAGATCCCGGGATTCTACCTGCTGAGGCAAATTTTTCCTGGTAATCTACTATTAAGGGAAAAAAGGATTGCCCTTCTTTTGGTTCGCGTGTTGCTACAACAGTAGCGAGAATAATACAATTACCCAGACGTACCGTAACTGAACCGTCAGCCTGACGGGCAAGTTTTCCGGTTTCGATTGTAACCATACGGCCTCCACCTATGTCAAATGTTACATTTATTGATTTTGGAATATTCATTTTTTGAAATTAGTTGTAAAAAAGTATTCCCAACCGTATCATTCAGTTGGGAATAGCTAACAATATCATTATAAAATAAAATTATTTACGAAGCCCTAACTTTTCAATTAACGCACGGTAACTTGTAAGGTCCTTTTTGGTAAGATAAGTTAATAGACTCTTTCTTTTACCTACCATTTGCATCAAACCACGTTGGGTACTAAAATCTTTTTTGTTGGTTTTTAAATGACCGGAAATATGATTTATTTTCTCTGTAAGAATAGCAACCTGTGCTTCAATTGAGCCTGTATTAGTAGCATTTCCGCCAAATTCTGTAAAGTAATTTGTTTTGTTTTCTGTAGTTAAATACGCCATTTTTATGAAATAAGTTTAATAATTGGCTGCAAATGTAGTATTATATTTTGATTTTTTTACAATTAGATTCAAGTATAAATCTTAATTTTTTTTGAAGGCTTTCTATATTAATAATTTTACCCATTTCCCTGCTTCATTGATTTCAGGCTGAGTGCATATAAAGCAATAAATAGTAATCCGAAAAAGCTTGAAAAAGAGGATATTCCAATTGCTATTAAATTATGCCCATATAAAATCAGGGGAGAAAGAATGCCAACTAATACACCGGCAATGTATAAATAAAATCCTCTACGATTAAGTCGCCACATTAATAATGCGCCCAATAAAGTTAAAAGTGCAGAAATAAAACTTCCAATTGCTGTTTTTTGAAGATTTTCTTTTGTAAACATTTTTGAAAGAGAAGCTTTAATATTTCCTTCAAATACTTTCGAAGTTTTATGAGTATTGCCTATTTGAATTGAATCTTTTTTAAAAGTGGAATCTGTTTGAATATGCGAAGTTTGCGAAATCATCACTGCTGATTTAGACGCTGTGGTAAAGGTCCAGATACTGCTAAGTATTGCCCATCCACTTCCAATAAATGTAAGCACACAAAGCGCGGTAAGAAATGAAGAACGTGTAGGAACTTCATTTTCAAAATCGGATAAATTGGTTTCCATTGTATTTCAATAAAATTGCAACGATAATGTTCTTTTAAGAAAAATAACTTTTTTTTTACAAACTGAAAATTTAAAAATGATGAACAGGTCAAAATTTTACATTTTTTATCGCAGGAATTCTATTTTTTAATAACTGTACATTTCAATACCCCGATATGGTTTCCAATTATAATAATTTACCATCGCACATTATAAGAGTTCCGGGTTTATGAAAATCAAGAATGATGAAGCGGTATTTGCAGAAGTAATTGAAAAATGGCATCTTTACTTTTCAAATTATGTTACTGATCTATTTACCAAAAACTTCATCTAGAATTGAATATGTTTTTGAATTTCTATTCAGGCATGAATGGGAAATTGATT
>DATCMY010000491.1:0-6207 GCA_036565505.1 Hanamia sp. | reverse complement strand
ACTAAGCTCCCTTTACTATCATACACTTTAAGAAGGGCTCCTGTTGCAGTAAAATTTCTTAAATACACATAAAAATTAGTGGAAAATGGATTGGGGAAAATCTGTACATTATTTGCTCCGCTTACATTATCATTTACTTTTTCAGTAATATTATTGCGGGTAATCAACCAATAATCCGGATCAACTATTACAGTATCCGCAACAAATCCAATGTCTTTAAAAAATAATTCACCATTATATTTATTATCTACTACAATGGTTTTTTCCTGTGTCGAGTTTTTAAATTTCAAAGCAACAGGCAATTCGAAAAATTTTACGGAAGGGTGCGAAGTGGTTTGATCCATTTCAATTCTTACATAATCATTACCAATCTGCGACCATTGAATATGATAGGAAGGATATCCCTGCCCATAAAACCAATCATTGAAAAAATAATCAAGTCTTACACCGCTAACTTCTCCAAGGTTTCTTTGTAAATCTTTTGTGGTGGCAAACCCGAAACTTATACGCGGATCATTAAAATATTTTCTTATTCCTTTAAAAAAAATACTACCGCCCAGGATCCATCTTAGCATATATAATAAGTGAGAACCTTTAGTATAAGTGAGCCGGGAATCAAAAATCCGCCTTACGTTTGTGGTGTCATCTACGAACACAGAACCAGCGGAAATGGAAGTAATAGCATTTATTTCTGATTTTCGATTACTTATAGCTGTTAGCGGATATTTGTTTTCCATGTACATACTAGCCAGGTGTGTAGCAAATCCTTCATTGAGCCAAATATCCTGCCAGCTACCGCACGTAATTTTATCACCAAACCATTGATGTGCGAGTTCATGCGCCATCAGGCTTTCATCAGGCCTTATTATAAAGGTAGAAGTCTGGTGTTCTTGTCCTCCACCCCAACTAAATTGTACATGGCCGTATTTTTCTTTAATAAATGGGTATGGGCCAAAAACCTTACTGTAATATTGAAGCGCATCCAAAACCAGGGGTGTATTCGATTTAAACAAAGAAGAATCTTCAGGATAACAAAAAGTTTGCATCAGCAAATTGATATTTTCAATAGGAACATAATTTTCAAATTCCGCATAATTGGTTACAGCCATACATACGAGATAAGAAGCAATAGGATACCGGTGTTTCCAATGAGTAATTTTATTGGTGCCTGAAATAATTTCACTTTGCCTCAAGCCATTTGAAGCAGCAGTATATTGGGCCGGAGCAGTAATTATTACATCTATAGAATCTGCTTTATCATCCAAACCATTTTTGCAGGGCCACCAATCGCGGCTGCCATAAGGTTCACTTAATGTCCACATAACAGGTATGCCTGCATGTAAAGTGTTTACATAGGAACCAAAACCTGTATTTGGCGGAATACCCTGGTAATAAACACTTACAGAATCCAAAGTTCCGGCGGATTTTACTGAACCGAAATTTATTTTTAAAGTATTATTCATATGAGAAAATGAAAGAGCATTATTTCTTTGTTTCACACTATCTACCCTCAATGAATCCATCAGGTCGAAAGAAATATAATCCGAGTTCTCGGTAATTACAAAATAAGAAGTAATATTTCCCTTGATATAATGCACCGCCGGATCTGCTTCCCATTCGCACCTGTAATATTTAATATCAAAATTATTTGAGGCCACGGTAGCTTGTTTTGCCTGAATTGCCTTAACATTAGTATTACTTTCAAAAAAAGCTATATCATTAATTTTAAAATGATTTTTTGAAACTTGCGCATAACTTACTGAGTAAAATAGGGTTACAATTAAACTAATCTTTTTCATACATTTTCTTTAACTGTGCCTTAACTCAAAAGCTTGCTTCTTAAGTTTCTGAAGAGTACATTTGCATACTTCGTAAAAACAAAATATTAAAGTTCATTCAATTTTCTAAATATAATAACTAAAGATCCATTTATTTGACATGCGTTTTTAATAACGTGAAATAATTATTTGACACTGAAAAAAATTTCGAAATGAAAACTATTCAATCAAAGAGCTTATTAACGTTGATTATAATTTTTTTTATAATTGGCTTTAGCACTTCGGCAAAAAATCTTATTGAGAATGTAAGTAATAATTATCTTGATTCAATACCCATTGCTTCAATTACACCAAACTCAAGCTCCGTAAATACATTAATTAAAAATCCTAATTGGGTTGTTTATCCGTCAAGTTTACAGGAACATCGCGAAGAAAGTAAAGATTATGTAAAACGATATAGTACAAGGGAACGATCTTATATTATTCACATGTTCGATAGAGGAAAGCCGTATTTTCCAAGAGCAATTAAGATCTTCGATAAATATAATGTTCCATACGAGCTACAAATGCTTCCGGCCTTAGAATCTAATTTTAGAGCAAATGCTGTTTCTCCGGCAGGAGCTGTAGGTTATTGGCAATTCATGTCGGAACTTGCCAGGGAGTATGGATTAAGTACAGGCGTCAAAAATGATGAACGTAAAAACTTTTTAAAATCTACAGTGGCTGCCGCAAAATTTTTCCGCGATCAATTAGAATACTTTAATGGCGATCTTTTGTTGACTGTTGCTGCATATAATTGCGGCCAGGGCCGGGTAAAGGTTGCTATTAAAAATAGCAGAAAAAAAGAGGCAGATTTTTGGGATATCAAAGCCTATTTACCCGCAGAAACAAGGAGATTCGTAATGAAGTTTGTTTCACTTAATGTAATTGCTGCTAATTATGAAAAATTCATCGCCGGAAATTTAAATTTCGATGAACCACATTTAATTCAACTTTCAGAAACGGATTCCACAAAACAGGATAATTCCTTTACCCGTAACTCATTATAATACAGTCAATTTTCGGTTGGTGTTTTAGGTGTTATCTTTGACTCCATGCCTAAGGTAAACTATAATGACAGCATTAATTTTTTGACCAAGCTTACTGTGCGAAGAATCTGGAATGCATCCAAAGTTCTTTCAAGTTTTTATGTAAGCCGCCTATTAAAAAAACCCGTACAATGGGGTTTGCCAATTTCTATTTCCTTTGAACCCACCACCTCCTGTAATTTAAGATGCCCCGAATGCCCAAGTGGATTAAGAGATTTTACCAGGCCTACCGGCATGCTGGAAAAAGATTTTTTCAGACAAACCATTGATGATATTCATAAAGATATTTTATATCTCATTTTTTATTTCCAGGGAGAGCCTTACCTTAATAAAGATTTTTTAGAAATGGTAAAGTATGCTTCAGGTAAAGGTATTTACACAGCTACCTCTACGAACGCGCATTATTTAACAGATGAAACGGCACGAAAAACAGTAGAAAGTGGATTGGATAGATTAATTATCTCAATTGACGGTACTACACAGGAAGTGTATCAGCAATATCGTGTAGGTGGAAAGATTGATAAAGTAATTGCCGGCGCCAAAAATATTGTAAAATGGAAAAAGGAACTAAAGAGTAAAACACCATTTGTATTTTTCCAGTTTTTGGTAGTAAAACCAAACGAACATCAGATTGAAGAAATAAAAAAATTAGGCGCAGAAATTGGAGTTGACGAAGTTCGTTTTAAGACTGCGCAGGTTTATGATTATGAAAATGATCCCAACAACTTAATACCGGTGAATGAAAAATTCAGCCGTTATAAAAAAAATAAAGAGGGAAAGCACGAAGCCAAAAATAAACTAGCCAATCATTGCTGGAAACTTTGGCAGGCCAATGTAATTACCTGGGATGGCATGGTGGTTCCCTGCTGCTTTGATAAAGATGCTTCTCATCGCTTAGGTAATTTAAAAAATCAATCTTTCAAAGAAATTTGGCACAATGAAAATTACAAGCAATTCCGGAAAGAATTGATGACAAGCCGCAAAAACATTGACATTTGTGCTAATTGTAGTGAAGGAATTTCTGTATGGAAAGATTAAATGGTTCCATTTTTAAAAAGGTTATTTTCTATATTTTTATTTGTTTCGATGCAAAGAAATATGGATAGATGATTTCTTTTTAAAAAGAGTTTCTTTCATAAAGGCTCCCCAGATCAATCCCAGTATAATTGCCCCAACAAGGTTTCCTATTGGTTTTTTCCAGGTAAATGGATCCTGAAAAATCACAAATTTAATTACCATGATAATAATAAAAAAAACGAATCCCATTTGAATCCCTTTAATCCACCATATAAATTCGGGTGGTGTGGAATGCAAAGGTTTTGAGAATTTTTCTTTTTGTTTCATCAACCATTTCTCTTTCCATGCGTTTTTAAACCAACACCAGATTGGAAATGTAATAGCAAGGAAAAAAAAGCTGGTAATATTTCTCAAACAGGGAATTATTTTTTCGCAATTATCACAATACAATCCAAACCAGTTTCCAAATGCAGTTTTATTCTGAGGTGCCCACTTTAATCCAGAATGAACAGTACCGCAATGAGGACATGGAATAAAACTTTTTTCGGTTAAAGTTTTATTTGGATTCTTTTCAATCAATATTATTTTAGGCATCCTTTGTCCTAAAATCAATTCATTGAAGGCTAAGCCGGGATTAATGATCCAGTGAAGCATCAAAGGATTTTTCCAGGTCCATTTCTTGTATTGAGTGATATCGGGATTCATAATTTGAAATCTACAAAAATTAATAGAATTAAAAAAGTATCAAAAATTAAAACCAGTCTGCAATCCAACGGGAAACACTGCCCACAACACCTGACTGACAAGTTGAAGAATTATTGCTTTTCATAAAACACTAATTCAAATAATCTTCAACTTTCTTTTGCCATTTAAAGAAATCCTTATAGGGAAAATAGGTTTTTTCTCTGTCTATTTTTTCAAATAAATCCAACAACTTTTTCTCCAATTTTAAATTATTAGAAAAATCCTTCAATATATTTTGTTTATTAAATTTCTTTAAAAAAGAACTATCAATATTCGTTGCATATAAAAAAATCACTCGTTTCGTTTGGTGATAAAGAAAATAAACATCCTCTTTCATAAAAAGATAAACGGAAGGGTTTTCATATAGTATCGCAAGGTATTGATTCAGGGATTTAACAAACATAAATTTTATACCATCTTTTTTAAATCCATAAATAGACCCTGGTTCAAATGTTTTGATGTTTCCTTTGCTTACTTTTATTTTTATTGTACCGCTTGCTTCATAAGCAAAATCAGACCATATTATTGGCCCATTTTCCCTTATCCAATAGCATGATTTTAATTGCAACTCATCTATTTCAAACTGCTCTTTAGTAAAATATATTCCGGTAGATGTATCAGCGCAAAATTTTGCATGAGCATGTAAAGCAATAATAAATTGAAGAATAATTATCATTGTCAGCTTCCTGAAAAAATAAGTTCGTAGGGAATATAATTGCATTTGCTTCATTTGAGTTTTTTAAAAATCAAAAACCAAATAAATTTGCAACTGAAGCACCAAGCCCGCCTCCAACTGTATTAATAATTACACCTCCTGTAAATAGACCTGCAATAGCTCCAGCTATTGCACCACCAACATCAGCATGCCAAAAACTTTTCCACCATCCTTTCTTAAATAATCTAAGTGGGCTCACGCCTCCAGAATTATTTATGATATAATTTCCCCAATATGCACCACTATATCTTGCGATTGCAGACATACTTAATAAACCTTGCTTTTCCGTTGATGTTAAGCTATTATCATTGGAAATGTCATTTTCAATGATAATCAATTGCGAAGCTGCGGAATTATATAATGTACTATTTGGATCATTGTCACCAATAGTATTATCAATTACTGAATTAATAGAGTTCATATAATCTTTTGCTGTTGTACTTATTAATCCATCATAGTAAAACTTGTTGGTTAGCGAGTCTGGATGATTAGTGTAAAAACTATCAGGCAAATTGTAATACCCATTTGATAAAGCATAGCTATACCAGTTATTAAATATTGTGGTATCATAAGACTGAGAATTTAGATACAATTTTGTGTAGTGCAGAACATCGTTGTAAAAGGTTGGCGAATTTTGATTTACTTCGCCTAACAAAACAGTACAGCCATTATTATGCTTTTGACCAATATAATCATATGGGTTATTTGGATTGGTAATTAAAGTTATAGAATTAAGCGTTTACATCGTAAAGAAAAGTGAGTAAACATTTTATAAGTCCCGTAGGGACTATTGGTGGGTAGAAAATCAGACCCGAAAAGTACGAAACGTTCCGAAGGAACGTCTGGTGCATTATTTGTTTAACAT
>DATCMY010000490.1:0-4732 GCA_036565505.1 Hanamia sp. | reverse complement strand
GTTGAGTGTGGGTTATAGTTTAAGAGCACCGGAATTATTGTTCAGGAAAATGGAAGATGCAGAGATTAATTTACAAGTTGAAAAGTTGAAAAGTGGATTGGTGGACGCTGTTGGAAGTGAGCAATCAGCAATCAGCAATCAGCAATTGGCAGTGAGCATTGAACAGCCGGCAAAAAATAATAACGAAGAAAATAAAATGAAAGAAAATAAACCTGAAACCGCCAATATAAAACCTGGGATCGTATTTGATGATTTTTCAAAAATTGATCTGAAAGTAGGAACGATTCTTTCGGCTGAAAAAGTAGAAAAGGCAGATAAGCTTTTAAGGCTTGAAATAGATTTGGGCTTTGAAAAGAGAACCATCGTTTCTGGTATAGCATTGCATTTTAAGCCGGAAGAAATTGTTGGAAAACAAGTGGTAGTAGTGGCCAATCTTGCTCCCAGGAAAATGAGGGGCATTGAAAGCAATGGGATGATTTTAATGGCAGAAGACAAAGAAGGGAAATTGTATTTTGTAGCACCGGATATAGCGATTGCTAATGGCAGCAACATTAGTTAAGGTAGATTACTCCATACAAATCAAACTCAAACGGCAATATTAATTAATTCAAATATACTATTCACAAAAACAGGGAATGTTTTTAAAACATTCCCTGTTGTATTTGGATTCTAAGAAATTAATTCTTCCCCGCTGATGTTGGCGTCCCTGCTACATCCGGTAATTAATCATAGAAATACATTAAAAAATCAATATCTTTTATTCCTGTTTTAAATTGAATTTTCTAGTCCTTGTTGGGTACTCCTGAAAAAGCTTGCAAGCAGTCAATCTTGTTACGCAAGCAGTCGGTCAATAATCACATAATAGAGTAAGTAGAAAGATGGAACCGGCAAAGAATAAATCATTTACACACCTGTAAATAAAATAACATTCATTACATTGTGCTATAACTGATTGCACTTATGCCTTTAAGTTGGAATGAAATTAAAACCCGCGCTGTTGCCTTTACCAAAGAATGGAAAGATGAAGTAAGTGAAGATGCAGAAGCCAAAAGCTTTTGGGATGAATTCTTTCTCATCTTCGATATACGCCGCAGGAGGATTGCTACTTTCGAACATCATGTAAAGCAACTCAATAATAAAGATGGGTTTATTGATCTCTTCTGGCCTTCCACTTTAATTGTAGAACATAAGAGTAAAGGCAGGAGCCTTGATAAAGCGCATGGGCAGGTATTAGATTATTTTGATGGGATACCCGATAAACAATTACCGCAATACATCCTTGTATCAGACTTTGCACACTTTCGTTTGTACGATCTTGACAATGAAACGGTGCATGATTTTCCAATAGAAAAGCTGGTGGATCATATCGGGCTGTTTGGTTTTATTGCCGGTTATCAAAAACGCACTTATAAAGAACAGGACCCTGTAAATATAAAAGCGGCTGAGCTTATGGGTAAGCTGCATGATAAGCTAAAAGCTGTTGGCTATACCGGCCATGTGCTGGAACTATATTTGGTTAGATTATTATTTTGCCTGTTTGCCGATGATACCAACATTTTTGAAAAAGGAATCTTTTTGGATTATATCGATTTAAGAACAGATGAAGATGGCAGCGACCTTGCCAATCATATAGCACAACTCTTTGAAGTACTCAATACGGCTAAGGATAAACGCTTTACCAATCTTGATGAAGATCTTGCCGCTTTTCCTTTTGTAAACGGAAAATTGTTTGAAGAACATTTGCCTACCGCCAGTTTTGATAGCGATATGCGAAAGCTGCTGTTAGAATGTTGCGTATTGGATTGGGGTAAAATATCTCCTGCCATATTTGGTTCGCTGTTTCAAAGTGTGATGAACCCTGCAGAAAGAAGAACGCTTGGGGCGCATTATACCAGTGAAAAGAATATTCTAAAATTAATAAAGCCATTGTTCTTAGATGAACTGTGGAAAGAGTTTGAAAAATTAAAAGACAGCAGGCCTAAGCTTCAAAAGTTTCATGACAGGTTAAGGGAATTGCGCTTTCTTGATCCTGCCTGTGGATGCGGCAACTTTCTTATTATCGCTTACCGTGAGTTAAGGCTACTCGAAATTGAAGTGATAAAGATTTTATTAAAAGAAAATATCACCAAAAAATTATCAATAACCAATATAGACATCTTCTTCCTGCTTGATGTTGACCAGTTTTACGGAATAGAATATGAAGAGTTCCCCGCACAGATAGCGCAGGTAGCCATGTGGCTGATAGATCACCAGATGAACATGAAGGCCAGTGAAACATTTGGTGAATACTATGTGCGCCTGCCTTTGCGTAAAAGCGCCACCATAAAACATGGTAATGCATTGCGAATAGATTGGCAAAGTTTAATAGACCCGATACCATTTGAAAAAGGAGAACCAAAGTTTGATTATATTTTTGGGAACCCTCCGTTTGTGGGTACGGCATATCAAAATGTGCAACAAAAAACAGATATGGAAGCGGTATTTTCAGGCATTCGTTCTTTCGGAATGCTTGATTACGTTTCAGCATGGTATATAAAAGCTGCACAGTATATTCAAAACACTAATACTGTAGTTGCGTTTGTTAGTACAAATAGTATTTCGCAGGGAGAGCAGCCTGAAATTTTATGGAGTGTTCTATTCAATATTTATAAAATTAAAATCCATTTTGCTCACCGTACTTTTAAATGGGGAAATGAAGCAAGAGGTAATGCAGCTGTACATGTAGTTATCATTGGTTTTGCCAATTTTAATATTAATGACAAGATGATTTTTGAATATGAAAATATCAATAGTGAGCCGCATGAAATAAAAGTAAAAAATATCAATCCCTATTTGGTTGAAGGAAATGATACTGTTTTAAAATCGATTTCTTCACCAATTTGTAATGTTCCTAAAATGCAATCAGGAAGTGCTGCAAGAGATGGCGGATCTTTAATTTTAACCAATGACGAAAAAATGAATTTAGTTAACAAGTCTCCCGAATCACTTAAATATTTGCGTCGCTTTATTAGTGGAGACGATTTTATAAATAACATTACAAGATGGTGCATTTGGCTAAAAGGAGTTTCGCCCAATGAATTCCGGAATATTAAAGAATTTCAGGATGTATTTAAACAAGTAAAAGCTTTCCGTGAAAAAAGTGCCAGAGCCGGAACAAAAAAAATGGCTGACTTACCTTATTTATTTGCTGAGGAAAGACAACCTGCTCAAGATTTCTTAATTATCCCTAAAGTGTCTTCTGAAAACAGAAAGTATATTCCTATTGCCTATTTATCGAAAGAGTTTATTGTTTCTGATAAAACTTTTGTTGTTCCTAATACACGTTTATTTCATTTTGCAGTAATAACATCATTAATGCATAACATATGGATGCGCTATACCTGTGGAAGATTAAAGAGTGATTATAGTTATTCAAACACCATTGTTTACAACAACTTCCCCTGGCCGGAAAATCCAAATGAAAAACAAAAGCAAACAGTAGAAACAGCAGCACAACAGGTTTTGGATGTACGATTAAAATTTCCCAATGCAAGCTTAGCAGATTTATATGACCCTAACACCATGCCACCGGAATTAGTAAAAGCCCACCAGGCACTGGATAAAGCCGTTGATCTTTGTTACCGCCCGCAACCATTTATAAACGAAACAAAGCGGATTGAGTTTTTATTTGAGTTGTATGATAAGTATACGGCGGGGATGTTTGTAGGGGCAACCCTTGCGGTTGCCCGCAAAAAGAAAAGAAAATGAAATACAATCCTAAAATCCACAACCGCAGATCCATCCGTTTACAAGGATATGATTATTCGCATGCGGGCGCCTATTTTATTACATGTTGTTGCCACGATAGAAAATGCTGGTTTGGCAAAATCGAAAACGATGATATGATTTTGAATGAATATGGAATGGTAGCATACAATGAATGGATTAAATTAACGGAACGGTTTTCAAATTTTGAATTGGATGTATTTCAAATAATGCCTAATCACATACATGTAATTTTGGTATTAAACGACGTAGGGGCATCCCTGGCGGATGCCCAAATGGATTTGCAGGCAAATAGGGCAACCGCAAGGGTTGCCCCTACGACGGAAACGAAATCAAAGACCGTTGGCGATATCATAGGCGCCTATAAATCATTGGTAGCAACTAAATGTTTGGAAATTTTTAAATTGAAATGTGCAGGGGCAAGCCCTGCACAGATACCAATGATGGGCAAATTATGGCAACGTAATTTTTATGATCATATCATACGAAACGAAAAATCGTATCAAACAATTTCCAATTACATTATTAACAATCCGGCGAATTGGAAGGACGATAAATTTTATCAGGAATGAAATACACCCGCTATTCCTTAGGTGTATTTCAATAATAAAAAGAGCTGCTATCCAGGGTTTGAGGCATTTGATAAAGCTGTTGATCTTTGTTACCGCCCGCAACCTTTTATAAACGAAACAAAGAGGATTGAGTTTTTATTTGAGTTGTATGATAAGTATACGAGTGGGGTTGTTTGTGAAAGAGAAAAGATCACCAAAAAAATAGATTACCCTAACAAAAGAATAATACACTCATCATAAAATCAATTATAGGCTTTTTTTTCATATTCTGTTTATTTAAAGAAGTGCCTGCTAAGTTGAGATTTTTTTGAATAATGTTTTTTAATTGAAGAAAAAAATCGCAACTTAGCAAGGAAAGGAATGAAAAAAGTCTATAATATGCCGTTATATTAAGC
>DATCMY010000489.1:0-13706 GCA_036565505.1 Hanamia sp. | reverse complement strand
CCCCTATACTTTGCATATATCAATCACGGGTAGATGAAGAGTGGTCAATAACATCTGATTTTTGCTTCTCAACAAATGATGTTAGGCCATAAACTTATGAAGCGAGGCCACTAACTTATGAATTGAAGCCATAACATTTGATGCGAGGCCACTAGCTTATGAAGCGAAGCCATAAACTTATGAAGCGAAGCCACTAACTTATGAATTGAAGCCATCAACTTATGATGCGAGGCCACTAACTTATGATGCGAGGCCACTAACTTATGAAGCGAAGCCATTAACAAATGATGTTTACCCCAACAAAAGAGGTGTATATCGGATAAATTTGTTATATACCAAGCTAATCCATATATTAATCCTGTGCATCTTTCCCAATTTCTCCGCGGTAAATGCCCTTCGACTCGCAGTCAATGCCCATTTACCGCGAGTCGAAGCCCATTGACTGCGAGTCGAAGCCCATTGATCGCGGGTCGATGCCCATTTACCGCGAGTCGAAGCCCATTTACCACGAGTAGAAGCCCATTGATCGCGAGTCAATGCCCATTGACTCGGGGTAAACGCCCATTGATTGCGGGTAAATGCCCATTGTTTCGGAGGAAACGCCCATTGACTCGGAAGAAAAGATTCCTTCGAACGTTATTTGGTGGAAATTTTCCGGCGGTAAGAGGAATGTAACATGAAGGGCATCTTGTGTAACAAGAAGGACATCTTGCGTAACAAGAGAGATGTCTTGCATAACAAGAAGGACATCTTGCATAACATGAAGGGCATCTTGTGTAACAAGAAGGGCATCTTGTGTAACATGAGGGATGTCTTGCGTAACATGAAGGGCATCTTGCGTAACAAGAAGCAGGTCTTGAATAACATGAATGACCTCTTGCGTAACGGGTCTATAAAAATTTCAACACTTCTTCTCCCATTGCCTGTGTGCCAAGAATTTTTTCTGGCTTTGTATTCGCTTCCGCAATATCCCGTGTACGGAAACCTTCTTTTAATACCCGGTCAACCGCGCTGATCACCAATTCTGATTCTGCTTTCATTCCGAAAGAAATATCCAAAAGTAAAGCTGCAGAAAGAATGGAGGCCAAAGGATTAGCAACTCCCTTGCCGGTAATATCGTGCGCCGAACCATGAATAGGCTCATAAACGCCTGTGCCATCGCCGATAGAAGCGGATGCCAACATGCCCATAGAGCCCGCAATCTGCGAAGCTTCATCGGTTAAAATATCGCCGAACAAATTGGCTGTAACCACCACATCAAAACGGCGAGGGTCTTTTATCAATAACATAGCTGTTGCATCTACAAATTGATATTCTACTTCAATATCAGGATATTCCAGGGCTAATTTTTGAATGACTTCGCGCCACAAGCGGCTTGTTTCCAAAACATTGGCCTTATCAACAGAACATAATTTTTTTCTCCTGGTTCCCGCTGCTTCAAAAGCCTTGCGGCCAATACGCTCTACTTCATAACGGCTGTATTCTGCCACATCAAACGCAGTGTCGCCATTGTTTTTACGTCCTTTCTCACCGAAATAAATATCGCCGGTCAATTCCCTGAAAAATAAAATATCAGCGCCTTTTAAAATTTCCGGTTTAATGCTGGACGCGCTTAACAATTCATCAAATAATTTTATAGGACGGATGTTAGCGTATAAACCCAATTCTTTTCTCATTTTCAACAAGCCTTGTTCCGGACGCACTTTTGCAGATGGATCATTATCATATTTAGGATGTCCTACCGCACCGAAAAGCACTGCATCCGCATTTTTCATTTTTGCCAAAGTTTCACCAGGCAGCGGATCACCTGTAGCTTCAATAGCCACATGGCCTATTAATGCATCATCATAAGTAAACTCATGATTAAATTTTGCGGCTATTGCATCCAATACTTTTTTACCAACTGCCGTTACTTCCTGTCCGATTCCATCTCCGGGAACAATTAAAATGTGTTTTTTTGACATGATTTCTTTTAAGGCAAAGAGTTAAAAGGCAAGAGGCAAAGAGTATTAAGCCATTGCACAATTAAATCATTGCTTATTTTATTTTTTGAATAATAGAATATAACATTTTATCAATCTCAATACATAAACCAATTATCTCTGCAAACCTGGTTTGGGTGATATAAGCCAGGTTGAAGGCAATTTCGATTTGTGTTTGTAATTCATACAAAGAACCTGTTGCTATTTGCAAAAACCTTTTGTAGTCATTGGTTGAATTTCTACCATAGCCTTCCGCAATATTACTTGGTATTGAAACCGCGCATCTTCTTAATTGATTTGATAAACCATATAATTCATCCGCCGGAAAAGTTTTGGTAACAGGATAAATCTCTGTTACCAAAAGCATTGATTTTTGCCAAATAAAAAGGTCTTTATATGACTTAATAGTACTCATAATTAAAATTTGCCTCTTACTCTTTGCCTCTTTGCCTCTTGCCCCTTTGCCTCTTGCCTCTCCCCTCTTTGCCTATTGCCTCTTGCCTTTCTGCCTCTTGCCTCTTGCCTCTCCCTCTAAATTACATTCAACATTTTTTCTGTCGCCTTAATAGCCGCTACTGTTTGATCACTATCTAACCCACGGGTTTTAAATTCTTTATTATTATAGCACCAGGTAATTATGGTTTCGCACAATGCATCTGACTTACCACCGGGAGGTATGCGGACTGCATAATCCACCAATTCGGGTAATTTTATTTTTTTAAGTTCATATATTTTATTTAAAGCATTTACAAATGCATCGTATTGGCCATCGCCCTGCGCATGTTCCTCAAACAATTCACCGTTAATGCTTATACTCAATGTAACGGATGGCCGCAAATCTTTAGAATGGCTGAGTACATAATTTTTGATCAACACTTTTTCCTCTATACTGTTACTATCCAGAATATCGGAAATAATATAGGGCAGATCGGCCTGGGTAACTGTTTCTTTACGGTCGCCCAATTCAATAATCCGCTGCGTTACTTTTTTCAAATCAACATCTGATAATTGGATACCTAACTGAAGCAGGTTATTTTCTATATTGGCTTTGCCACTCATTTTACCTAAAGCATATTTGCGCTCACGGCCAAAACGTTCGGGCATTAAATCATTATAATAAAGATTATTTTTTTTATCGCCATCAGCATGAATGCCTGCAGTTTGGGTAAATACATTTTCCCCAACAATAGGTTTATTAGCCGAGATCCTGAAACCGGAAAATGTTTCCACCAATTTACTTACTGAGTACAGTGATTTTTCTACCACCGAGGTTTTTACTCCGGGCATAAAATCATTCAGCACCGCGATGGTACTTGCCAGGGGCGCATTGCCGGCCCTTTCTCCCATGCCATTTACGGTAAGATGCAATCCATGAGCCCCGGCCTTTACTGCTTCCAGCACATTGGCCGTGCTAAGATCATAATCGTTGTGCGCATGAAAATCAAAATGCAATTGAGGATAGCGGTTTACCAATTCGGAGACATAAGAAAATGTTTCCGTAGGAATTAATACACCGAGTGTATCGGGTAACAATACACGCTTTATTGGCTGATGTTGTAAAAAATCTAAATATTGTAAAACATATTCTTTTGAGTTGCGCATTCCATTGCTCCAATCTTCAAGGTACACATTGCATTCCAATCCTTTTTGGTTGGCTAAAGCAATGACTGCGGCAATGTCGGCAAAATGTTCCTGCGGCGTTTTCTTTATCTGGTGGGTCAAATGATTTAAAGAACCTTTGGTAAGCAGGTTCATCACTTTAGCACCGGCAGCAAGCATCCAGTTTACAGATACCTCTCCGTCAACAAATGTAAGTACCTCTACTTTATTAATGTAGCCATGAGTGGTAGCCCATTCAGTAATTTTCTTTACTGCCTGGAACTCGCCTTCCGAAACCCGTGCAGAAGCAATTTCAATTCTATCAACCTTTACTTCGGTCAATAAGAGTTGAGCAATCGTTAATTTTTCTGATGCAGAGAAAGATACCCCACTGGTTTGTTCACCATCACGGAGTGTAGTATCCATTATTTCAATGTGGCGTTGCAATTTTTATTTTTGTTTTATTGATGTAAAAGCGCCGGTTTTTTTAATGCCTTCTCAAAAGGCCCATTCATTATTGCGAATGTATCCAGGTAAAATCTGCTAAACTTCTTTTGCGGCTGCAAATGAAGTAATGTCTTGTTTCATTGCCTGCAAATAATCAATATCATCAAACCCATTCAACATATTATGTTTCTTGTAACCATTAATGTTGAAAGATTCTTTTTCGCCTGTTGCTAAAATAGTAATGGTTTGATCGGGCAGGTTTACTTCCAGTTCAGTTTTTGGATCAGCTTCAATCGCTTTAAATATTTTTTCTAAAAAAGCAGGGCTTACCTGTACGGGCAAAATGCCAATGTTAAGCGCATTTCCTTTAAAGATATCAGCAAAAAAACTTGATACCACACATCTGAAACCATAATCGTAAATAGCCCAGGCAGCATGCTCCCGGCTGCTTCCGCTACCGAAATTGGTACCTGCAACCAGTATTTTGCCGGAATAAATGGGATTGTTTAAAACGAAATCCTGCTTGGGTGTATCATCATTATTATAACGCCAGTCTCTAAAAAGATTATCACCAAAACCTTCGCGCTTGGTAGCCTTTAAAAAACGAGCAGGAATGATCTGGTCAGTATCAACATTTTCAATGGGTAAAGGAACAGCCGAACTTTTTAAAACAGTAAATTTATCGTAAGCCATTTTTTGTATTTATGATTTTGTGTTTATAATTTATAACTCTTGCCTCTTGCCTCTTGCCTATTGCCTATTACAAAAACTCCCTCGGGTCAGTCACAAACCCCGTAACCGCCGCAGCAGCAGCCATTAAAGGGCTTGCCAATAAGGTACGGCTTCCCGGACCCTGGCGACCTTCGAAGTTTCTATTACTTGTGCTAACAGCATATTTACCCGCAGGAATCTTATCATCATTCATTGCCAAACAGGCAGAGCAGCCCGGCTGACGCAATGAAAATCCTGCTTCAGTTAAAATATCCAGGATACCTTCGTCTTTAATTTGTTGCTCAACAATATGAGAACCGGGAACCACCCATGCTGTAACATGATCGGCTTTTTTACGCCCTTTTATAATTGAGGCAAATGCCCTGAAATCTTCAATGCGGCCATTGGTGCAACTACCGATAAAAACATAATCTACTTTCTTGCCAATCATTTTATCATCTTCAGAAAAGCCCATGTATTTGAGCGATTTTTCATAAGTGGTGGCACCTCCCTTTAAGTCGGAAGCCTTAGGTATTAATTTAGAAATGCCTATTCCCATGCCCGGATTAGTTCCGTAAGTAATCATAGGTTCAATATCTGCGGCGTCAAAAGTATATTCAACATCAAATACAGCGTCAACATCGGTTTTTAATGTTTTCCAATAGGCAAGCGCCTTATCCCAGGCTTCACCTTTTGGCGCTTGTTCGCGTCCATTGATGTAGGCAAAAGTTGTTTCATCCGGAGCAATTATACCGCCACGGGCTCCCATTTCAATACTCATATTACATACAGTCATACGGCCTTCCATGCTCATTTTTTCAAAAACATCACCTGCATATTCTACAAAATATCCTGTGGCGCCGGCGGTAGTCAATTTCGAAATGATATATAAAGTAACATCTTTGGGAGTAACTGCCTTACCCAATTCACCGTTAACATTAATGCGCATTTTCTTTGGCTTTGGCTGCATGATACACTGGGAAGATAAAACCATTTCTACTTCAGAAGTGCCAATGCCAAAGGCTATGGCTCCAAAGGCGCCATGAGTTGAAGTATGCGAATCACCACATACAATGGTCATTCCTGGAAGAGTGATTCCGTTTTCAGGACCAACAACGTGAACAATACCATTTTTAGGATTGCCCAATCCCCAATGTGAAATACCGTATTTGGCTGAGTTCTGTTCCAGGGCTTTCAATTGATTGGCAGACAAAGGATCTTTTACCGGCAAATGCTGATTAATGGTTGGCGTATTATGATCGGCAGTTGCAAAAGTATGTTCAGGCGACATAACTTTAATGCCTCTTTGTTCCAGTCCCAAAAAAGCAACCGGACTGGTAACTTCATGAATAAAATGACGGTCAATAAAAAACACATCAGGGCCATCTTCAATTTTTCTTACAACGTGGGCATCCCACACTTTATCGAACAAAGTCTCTGGTTTATAACTCATGATAATAAATGATTTTTAGATATAATCGTGCAAATATCCATGGTTAATGCTAAAAAATCAATTAAAATCTGTTAATGGAAATATTTGTTGAACAAAAACAGTAAAGTTATTGAGAAAAATGATTTGCAAAATA
This sequence comes from Hanamia sp., assembly GCA_036565505.1. Classification (GTDB taxonomy): domain Bacteria; phylum Bacteroidota; class Bacteroidia; order Chitinophagales; family Chitinophagaceae; genus Ginsengibacter. Next base: position 7,381 of record DATCMY010000489.1, on the reverse strand, counting down.
GAGAAAAGTGATACACAAATTGATTTCACAATGAAAGTATTTACCGGTTCAATAAGTGAAAAGCGTTGATTTTATTAGCTTTCAGCGAATTCAGGAAAGAAATGATGATTATAGCCTCCTCCGGGCTATGAAATTATTTTATATATGTTGCATTATTACTAATATTTCACCAAAATAAAGCAAGTGCTTAACAGATGATGAAATTTACAAAGGTTGCGTTCGCAGGGTGAATGACCCTGAAATTATTTTTATTACCTTCGCGCACTAAATGACCAGGAAAAATACAACATCTTCAGCAGTTACTCCACCCTGACAAAAACGTATCTTCTGTTTGTTAAACTGTTTATTTCCCTTGGAGTAAACCAACCAAAATTTATTTCAACTTTATTTATCACTATCGATTTTAAACCATCATAATTATGAAGGCTTACCTTAACTTATTTGACTTTAACCAAAAAGTAAACTATAAAAATGAAATCTTATCTGGCTTAACTGTTGCATTGGCATTAATTCCTGAAGCGGTAGCATTCGCGATTATTGCGGGGCTTTCTCCATTAACGGGCTTATATGCAGCATTTACCATGGGATTCGTGACATCTGTTTTTGGCGGAAGGCCAGGAATGATTTCCGGAGCTACAGGTGCCGTAGCTGTAGTTCTCGTAGCATTAGCCAAAACACATGGTATTGAATATATTTTTGCCACAGTATTTTTAGCCGGAATTATCCAGGTATTAGCGGGCCTGTTGCGTTTAGGAAAATTCATCCGGTTAGTTCCGCACCCTGTTATGTTTGGTTTTGTAAATGGTTTGGCCATTATAATTTTCATGTCGCAACTGGTGCAATTTAAAGTTGCAGATACAAGCGGGGCTTTACATTGGATGAGTGGTAATTCATTATACTTAATGATTGGTTTGGTGCTTTTAACAATGATTATTATTTGGGGATTACCAAAGCTTACTAAAACTATACCTTCCTCATTAGTAGCGATATTGGTCATTTCGGCCATTGTTATAGGCTTTAATATAAATACAAGAACCGTCGGCGATATAGCCTCCATTAAAGGAGGATTTCCTCCATTTCATATTCCTGAAATACCATTTTCCATCGAAACCTTAAAGCTCATTTTTCCTTATGCTTTAATAATGGCCGGTGTTGGTTTGATAGAAAGTTTATTAACACTTAACCTTATTGATGAAATCACTGAAAGCCGTGGCCGTGGCAATAAAGAAGAACTTGCACAGGGTGCTGCAAATATGATAACTGGTTTATTTTCCGGCATGGGCGGATGCGCCATGATCGGTCAAAGCCTGATCAATATTTCGTCTGGGGCAAGGGCCAGGTTATCGGGAATTATTGCATCGGTAATGCTACTTGTTTTTATCATGTTTGGCTCATCACTTATTGAAAAAGTGCCTATGGCTGCGCTTACCGGGGTGATGGTAATGGTGGCTATTGGAACATTTGAATGGGCAAGTATTAAAATGATTGGGAAAATGCCAAGGCATGATATTTTTGTGGGAATTTTAGTTGCTGTCATTACGGTTTTATTGCACAATCTCGCCTTAGCGGTTTTAGTTGGTGTTATCATGTCGGCATTGATGTTTGCCTGGGAAAGCGCTAAACGGATCAGGGCTAAAAAGTATTTAGATGAACATGGCGTTAAACATTATGAAATTTATGGACCTCTTTTCTTTGGCTCTATTACTGCCTTTAATGAAAAATTTGAGGTTTCAAATGATCCCGAAGAAGTGATCATAGATTTTAGGGAAAGCCGGATTGTAGATATGAGTGGCATTGAAGCACTCAACAAACTTACCGAACGATATAAAAACGCAGGCAAAAAATTGCACTTGCGGCACTTAAGTGATGATTGTAAATTATTATTGAAAAATGCCGCTTCTATTATTGAGGTAAATGTGTTGGAAGATCCTTATTACAGAGTTGTAGTAGATAAAATTTAATGAGAAGATAGCCAATTTTCTTTTGAGTACCCTCTCCATCTCCTGCTTTGCTAAAAGCTTCCGGGAGAGGATGCCCCATCAATGCTCAACAATACGTCCAATTTACTATTTAGCAACTAGTAATTATATTTGCCCAATGAATTTGAATGAAAAGCAAACCGTTCATATCGCTATTTTAGATCTTTACGAAGGGGATGAGAACCAGGGAATGCGTTGTATAAGAGACATCATCAACCATTTTGGTGAAATGAATCACCTTAATATAGTATCAAAAGAATTTGATGTACGTTTAAAAAACGAATTGCCCGGTACTGATTATGACATTTATATAAGTACCGGCGGCCCGGGAAGTCCTACTGAAAGTGAAGGGATGGAATGGGATACGCTATATTTTGAATGGCTTGAAAAGATGGAACGATGGAATATTAATCCCTCCCATCAACAAAAGAAATATATTTATTTTATCTGCCATTCCTATCAACTTATTTGCCGTCATTATAAGATTGGGGAAATTACCAAACGTAAATCAACAGCATTTGGCGTTTTCCCCATCCACTTGCTGGAAGATGGAAAAGCTGAACCTGTTTTTGAAGACCTGCCCGACCCATTCTATGCGGTGGACAGCCGCGATTACCAGGTGGTGCAGCCAAAATACAACCGTATACGCGGATTGGGTGCCAAAATATTATGTATAGAAAAAGACAGGCCACACGTTCCTTACGAAAGAGCGATTATGGGTATCCGTTTCAGTGATTATTTTATTGGTACACAATTTCACCCGGAAGCAGATGCAACAGGCATGAGTATGTATTTACAAACGGAAGAAAAAAAGAAAAATGTGATTGAAAATTATGGACTTGAAAAATGGGAATCCATGATAGAGCAATTGAATGATCCTGATAAAATTTCCTGGACCAATTCGCACATACTTCCTAATTTTTTAAATATCGCACTGCATAGCCTACAAGAAGTTTTTGCGGAGTAGCAGCCCCTATCCCCCGAAGGGGTAAAATAAATAAATATGATACCTGAACTAAGAGAACAATTCAACGCTGGTTTTACCTCAGAAAAATATGAAGCTTTTTTAAAAGATCTTGATAGTAAACATCCGGGCGATATTGTTTTCCGGATAGCAGAAACTCCCATATTTGTCCCAAAAGATTTTACAACAAAAATGATAAATGCCTGCGAAGCAATTCTTGATGTAATTGTAGATCCGAAGTTTAAAGAGCTAACTAAAAGAGCAATTCCAAAAGATGTAAATGTACCCAATGAGAATGAGCATACCGATTTTATCGCCTTCGATTTTGGTATTTGTGAAAATGAAAAAGGCGAACTGGAACCTCAGTTAATAGAAATGCAGGGTTTCCCATCTTTATTTGCCTTCCAGGTTTATTATCCGCAGGTAATCAAAAGACATTTCAATATCCCCGCAAATTTTGATCAGTATTTAAATGGGTATAATGATAAATCATATATTCAATTTTTGAAAGAAATTATTTTAGGAGGTTACGATCCTGAAAATGTTATTTTATTGGAAATAAAACCTCATGAACAAAAAACCAGGATTGACTTTTATTGTACACAGGATTATCTTGATATTCCTATTGTTTGCCTTACGGAATTGGAGCAGGAAGGAAAAAAGATATTTTACAGGAAAGACGGAAAAAGAATTGAAATAAAAAGGATCTACAACCGCATTATTTTTGACGAGCTCTCACAAATAAAAAAAGACCTGGGAGATGTAGTAGATATCACTCAACCATTAGATGTGGAGTGGGCGCCGCATCCCAATTGGTTTTACCGGATCAGTAAATTCACACTTCCTTTTATAGACCATCCTTATGTGCCCGAAACATTTTTCTTAAATGAAGTAACACAACTTCCGGACGATCTTGAAAATTTTGTATTGAAACCATTATTCTCTTTTGCCGGGCAAGGTGTAATTATTGATGTTATTAAAAATGATATTGATGAAGTGAAAGATCCTGAGAACTGGATATTGCAGCGTAAAGTAAAATATGCTGACGTGATAAAAACACCCGACGTGCCTGCAAAAGCCGAAATTAGAATATTCTATTTCTGGGAAAAAGGAAAGAAAAGGCCGGTGGCGGTTTCTAACCTTGCCCGTTTAAGCAAAGGAAAAATGATTGGGGTAAGATATAATATGGAGAAAGAATGGGTGGGTGGAAGTGTGGCCTATTTTGAAAAATAAGGATGGGCTCTGCCTAACCAACTCATCTTTTGCTTTAATTTAATGGAAATCTTATTTTAAAGTGCTGGAAAAATTATCAGTTTTTTGTTATTAAGTACGAAATTGATTTAAAAACTATAGCTATATAGAGTGAACTTTAGTAGAAAAGAAATAGCATCAATGATTCAACCTTTGTAGCCTATTAGTAAATGAATCGAAATGAAAATAGAATATAATAATTTATACACCCATTTCATATTGACGACGTTGTACCGCTTTGCAACCTTTTCAGAAACATTTGCAAAAATGACAAGGTTTACGGGATTCAATGAGTTTTCTTTCTGCTAAGGTTAAAAGGAAAGGAAAGAAATTAATGGAACCTGAAAGTATCTCTACTCTTACCAAATGAAATCTTAATTAATGCCGGCATTTTTGCCGGCTTTTTTTGAATAACAGGGAATCGTTTACTTTGCAAAAAATATTTTGAATTTCAGGCAGGGTTGCTACAGCAATCTGAACGCTAAACAATAAAAGTCAATTATTTATTTTATAGTGAATAGTTGCTTTTTATTAAAAAATCATTTTCAAATTAATGTATAAAGATAAAAAAGTTGTTGTGGTTCTTCCTGCATATAATGCGGCACTTACTTTGGAAAAAACCATTTCTGAAATCCCACGTGATGTGGTGGATGAAATTGTTTTGGTAGATGATAACAGCACAGACAATTCAATAGAAGTTGCCAAAAGGATCGGCATAAAACATATTATAGAGCATACCAGGAATAAAGGTTATGGCGGCAATCAAAAAAGTTGTTATGATAAAGCATTGGAATTAAATGCGGATATTATTATCATGCTTCATCCCGATTATCAATATACACCAAAGCTGCTGCTGCCAATGATTTCAGTAATCGGCAACGATCTTTATAAAGTAGTTTTCGCAAGCCGCATCCTGGGCAAAGGTGCATTGAAAGGTGGCATGCCTATGTACAAATATATTTCTAACAGGTTTCTCACCTTATTTCAAAATATACTGATGAACCAAAAACTTTCTGAATACCATACCGGTTACCGCGCTTATCATAAAGATGTTTTGAAGAAAATAAATTATTCTCAAAATTCAGATGATTTTATTTTCGACAACGAAATGGTTGCTCAAATTTTTTATAATGACTTTGAAATTGCGGAGATCACCTGCCCTACTAAATATTTTGAAGAAGCCTCTTCCATCAATTTAAAAAGAAGTATTACTTATGGATTGGGTGTGCTAAAAGTATCTGTTCTTTATTTTCTTACAAAGCTCAAAATATATAAATGGAAATTGCTAACCCAATAGATGATAAAAAACGAAGTAACCTATATCTTACCATAATTATTTTATCCGGCATAGTTTTCTTTATTCCATTCCTTGGCAAAGTCCATCTTTTTGATTGGGATGAAATCAATTTTGCAGAATCCGCAAGGGAAATGATCGTTACCGGTAATTATCATCGTGTACAAATCAATTTTCAACCATTTTGGGAAAAACCACCTTTATTTTTTTGGTTGCAGGCAACTTGTATGAAGATTTTTGGTATCAATGAATTTGCTGCAAGGCTTCCGAATGCTTTGTTTGGAATCATTACGTTGGTAACGTTTTTCTTAATTGGCAAAAGATATAAATCACCGAAATTTGGTTTCATCTGGGCCATCAGTTATCTCGGTACTTTTTTGCCGCATTTATATTTTAAATCGGCTATAATAGATCCGGTTTTCAATTACTTTATTTTCCTGGGTATTTATTTTATGTATAAAGATATTGCGGGGCAGGTTTTCAAAAATAAATATCTGTATGTATCACTGGCAGGCCTTTTCATCGGTTTAGCCACCTTAACCAAAGGACCCGTAGGGTTACTGGTTTTCTTAATATCATTTTTTGTTTATTTTATATTCAACAGTTTTAAAAATTTCCCGGGTCTTAAGAAAATTGGTCTATTTATTTTGTTTTTTACCATCATTTGTTTGCTTTGGTTTGGACAGGAAATTATCAATAATGGTTTTTGGTTTCTCAAAGAATTTCTGGCCTACCAGGCTGATCTTTTCTTACACCCGGTTGCCAGTCATGGCGAGCCTTTTTATTATCACTTTGTGGTAGTATTTATAGGTTGCTTCCCCATCTCAATTATTGCTTTGCCCATTTTTTTCAGCAAGAATGCATCAGTCAATAAAGATTTTTTAAGATTGATGAAAATTCTTTTCTGGACGGTAATGATTTTGTTCAGTATTACCACTACAAAAATAGTTCACTACTCTTCTCTCACTTATATGCCACTTGCTTTTATGGCTACCGTTTATCTCGACAGCTTATTGGTAAAGCGGGAAAAAATGAAGCCATTTCTTTTAATCCTGATTACCATAATGGGTTTTGTTTTTTCTTTTTTACTTGCGGCAGTACCTTATGTTGCCAATCATCATGAATTAATACTTCCTTATTTAAAAGATCCATTTGCTGCAGCAAGCCTTAATGTAAGTGTTAACTGGAGCGGGTTTGAAAGTGTGATCGGCATTGTATATTTTATGGCGGTGCTTCTTGCTGTTATTTTATTTTCCAAAAAACAAAATTGGAAAGGAATACTTTTTCTTTTTTATTCAACCGCCATTTGCCTTTTTATTTATTTGCTGGCAGTAGTTCCAAAAATTGAAAAATATTCGCAAGGGCCGGCGATTAATTTTTACCAAACCCTTGCCGGCAAAGATGTATATGTATGGCCTGTAGGTTTTAAAAGTTATGCGCAATATTTTTACGCAAAAAAACCTGCCTCCCCGGTTTATGGAGAGGCAGATGAAGAATTTTTATTGAAAGGCAACATTACCAAACCAGCCTTCTTTGTTGTAAAAATTACCAATACCGGTTTTGATAGCACCTGCAATGGATGCAGTTTAATAAAACAGGAAGGTGGTTTTAAATTTTATAAAAGAGAAGCGGTTTCACGCGGAGACTAACCAAAATCTATCTTACAAAATAAATCGGACTTAAGCCCTCGATAGGCAGTTTCATAGGAATGGTCAATATTGTCAGTATATGGTATGTCAACCTATAACATTTTTAGATAACTCAAAATACTATGGGTTAAAAACCCATAGGTTGAAGGCATTGACTGAAAGTCATTTGAGTGTAGGCTAAAGCCCATTAAAAACTTTAAACTAAAGTTCATTAAAACTACTCAAGAATAAAATTCTGATCACT
>DATCMY010000488.1:0-2892 GCA_036565505.1 Hanamia sp. | reverse complement strand
GTTTCCATACATCTCTAATCTTTAAAGAATCTTAAAAAAATCCCCGACGAATGCGATAGCATGAGGAGGGCCAGCGGTTTTGGCATAGCCAAAACATAGCTGGCTCACCACATCCGAGCTAAAGCCCGTCGTGCTATCCCGATACGAAGTATCGGGGATTTATGCCTTTGCTATTGTTACCTGCTCTCACTTCCAGGCTAAAGCCTGTCGTTCTTTCCGATACTTCGTATCGGGGTTATCGGTATTTGATAGTAGGCTCTTTGAGGGGCAGGGACGGGCGATTTAAAATTGGAGCGTGATTGCCTCCTTCAATCCATTCGATTAGTTTTCTTCGTGAAAACAAAAGTTTTCCTTCGATCTTACAAAAGGGGATTTTTTTGCGTTTGACTAATCCATAAATGGAAGTGACCTCGTATTTGATGAGGTTGGCCGCTTCTTTGGTATCCAATAAAGTATCATCTTCATTGGACATCTTAGGACTTACTTGTACGGCGTTTTTAACAGATAACTCGATCAGCTCCTGGAGCTCCTGAGTAGATAGTGTGGTTATAAATGTTGCATTCATCATAAATAATTTGATGAAGCAAAACAATACGAAAATAACCCAACGTTACTGAACGTAGTTTAACGAAGTCATACCGTGATCCGGTAGTTTGGTATTTTGGATAAGATTTGTAACGTATTTTTAGCGTAGGAACTGTTCTCCAGTTCTTTGATGGCGGCAATGGCTAAAGGTTGTTTTTTTGTGAAATTACCCGGCATATAATTTAGTTCTATAGCATCGTAAACGGAAAAAGTTGCTTTCAGGCATTTGCTATATTCCTCCAATGACAAGCGGGTATAGGTGTAGTTAAGTTTGTAAGTGGCGTGCATCAGCAAGTATAGGATAGGCTGGTAATCAAGCGGCAATTCATAAAAGCGGTGCGGGCTGTCGGGTAGTTTGCTCGGTTCGCCCGATGTATCAGTAAACATGCTCCCTAACAATTCTATCACATCACTTTCCGATTGAAACTCCGGCGTTAAACTTAAAGACCTACATTTAGGCATATCCAGTAACACCAGCCATATAGTTATAATATCGACTACAGGATATTTCAATGGTATTTTCGAAAGTGCGGACTTAGTGTCTTTAGTAATAGGCGCTTGTACCGATGTATTCTCCGGCAAGGTTTTGGGGATTTGTACAGGTTCTGCTTTAGTGGTTAAAAGACTTAGGTTTTTGTATTCCTTGAAAGCCCTTACTAAACAAGCTTGAATATATCCTAAATTATGCAGCAACTGTGGAATGGCAAAGCCCTCAAAATATAAATCTCGCTGGCAATAGTCCATAAATTGTTCCAGCATTTCCTTTTGATGGTTTAAGTCAAGGGATGGAAAGGCGAAGCCGATCTCCCTGCCAAAATTCTCAAAGCCGGACAAATAGCCTTTGTAAAATAGCTGCATGAGTTCTTTGGTGTATTCTTCCGTGATGGGCCGGGTAGTCTCCAATAGTATTTCGTTGTGTTCTGCTACCTTGTTTTTAAATACTTTAGCCAAGTTTGGTTCGCTCACATAAAAAACTTGCTGCTCATCCGTTTCAATTCTTTCAAAAGGGAAGCTTCTTTGGTATTCAAATGTAGAGGCAGCCGGTTCAAATAAACCGCTTAATGAAGACAGGAAAGGGAATTTACCATGCTTATTGGTACTTATGCCATTTAAAGGACTATAATCGGGTAGTTGAAGAAAATACATAATCCGTCAATGATTTGGTCAAACTGTATTACCTATAAGAAAGTATCAAGCATTTGGTTTGTAATAATCCTAAAAGTGTTAAAACTCATGCACTCAAGTAAAAAAATGATTATTTATTTATCGTAGTTATTAAAAATGTCCTTGTAGGCAGCTTCCATACTTGCTATTTCGTCTTCTGTTAATTTAGCAAAGTCTTTGCGCCGCCTGTTAGGAAACACGCCTTTGTTTTGATGTAAGAAGATAATCATCAAATTAATATCTTTATCCGGCATATCAACAATGTTCTGTAACTCCCGTTTCAATTCATCGTAGTGCTGTATAAATTCTAACTCTTCCGGCATATCCTGGTTGATAGTTTCCTGTATGGTTTTAGCTAAAAAAATACATTGCGCTGTCAGGTCAGGATAACGAAAATAAGCTTCAACTTCTTCGGGGTTGGTGACCTCCAATGTTCCATCCGCTTTTTTAGTATAATTGATCTGCTGGATTAGTGGCTTGGAATATTGTTCCAAAGCGTTGTCATATTCCTGCATGTTGTTGAGCATATGAGCGGATACAGGAATAATTAAACCATCTGGCACCACGCCATCCCTAACCAGCATGTCGTGTATCAGGAAACGGTGCAATCTTCCGTTTCCATCCTCAAATGGATGAATAAACACAAATCCAAAAGCGATCAATGCGGCTCTTATGATAGGGTATGTACCTTCGGTTTTATCCGCGACTATCTTTAGCCCATCCATTAACGTAGCCAAATATTGTGGTGGCGGACAGATATAATGGATTAGCTCATTGCCATAAGGTAACGACTGGCCAATATAATTTTGAAAATCCCGAAAGCCTGGAGAAGCAAAGCGGGGGTCAACAATCGAATTTTGCAACGTGGTCAAACTTGCTTCACTAAGCATTTGTTCGCTTGGCTCCCTGCCTGCTTGCATTAATAGAGCGATGAATCGGTTCATCCGCTCTTCCGATGGTTTTTCCTTTTCTATTTCATAGGAGGAGCGGGTTTCTTTACTATACAGGTAATTGGTAGCCCTCCGAAAAACATCTGCCGAATAGTTTGCCTTTAGGTTTTCGATCTGCAATCTGATGTCTGTGCTTAATAGTTGATTTAAAACAGCCGTTCTTCTGATTACGGGGCAAAATAAAGAAGTGCCT
>DATCMY010000487.1:0-9895 GCA_036565505.1 Hanamia sp. | reverse complement strand
ACTCAAAACTTTCTCATTACCTGCTTTACAATAGAATATTAGTGAGATAAAAAAAACCTCGTTCTTTTCAGAACGAGGCCATTAATAATTATTAAAATTTATTTTGAAAAAAAAGAAAATTAATCTTCAACTTTCATTTTTCCTTTTTGTTTTGCCATTACTTCTTCAGCAATATTATTAGGTGCCGGTGCATAATGGCTAAATTCCATTGTAGAAGTTGCACGACCACTAGATAATGAACGCAATTGAGTAACATAACCAAACATTTCGCTTAAAGGTACTTTTGCTTTAATCACCTGAACTCCATGTTTATTATCCATACCTTCCAACATTCCACGACGGCGGTTTAAATCACCGGTTACATCTCCCATATATTGATCAGGAGTAAGCACCTCTACTTTCATAATGGGCTCAAGTAACACAGGTTTTGCTTTGCGTCCAGATTCACGATAGCCTTGTTTAGCACACAATTCAAAAGACATGGCATCGGAATCCACCTGGTGAAACGAACCATCAAAAACCCTTACTTTCATACTTTCCATTGGGTAACTTGCCAATACACCTGTAGTCATTGCGGTTTCAAAACCTTTTTGAATAGCAGGAACAAATTCTTTAGGAATAGAACCTCCAAATAAACCGTTTACGAACTGGAAATTACCTTTACCTTCTTTCAAAAATTCTTCATCTGCAGGTCCGATTTCAAAAACGATATCAGCAAATTTACCACGACCACCAGTTTGCTTTTTAAGCACTTCGCGATGTTCTACTGTTTGCCTGAATGCTTCTTTATAGGCAACCTGTGGCGCACCCTGGTTAATTTCTACTTTAAATTCACGTTTCAATCGATCAATAATAATTTCAAGGTGTAACTCACCCATTCCGCGAAGGATTGTTTGTCCTGTTTCTTCATCTGTATTTACACGTAATGTAGGATCTTCCTCCACTAATTTAGAAATAGCCATGCCCATTTTATCAACATCAGCCTGCGTTTTAGGCTCAATTGCAATAGCGATAACAGGTTCAGGAAATGTCATAGCTTCCAAAACTATAGGATGATTTTCATCGCATAAAGTATCTCCGGTTTTAATATCTTTAAAACCAACAGCTGCTCCAATATCACCTGCCTGGATAAAATCTACAGGGTTTTGTTTATTTGCATGCATTTGCATGATCCTTGAAATTCTTTCATTTTTCCCGGTACGGGTATTCAACACATAAGACCCGGAATCAAGACGACCGCTATATGCCCGGAAGAATGCCAGGCGACCTACAAACGGATCAGTCATAATTTTAAATGCCAAAGCACTGAATGGTTCTTTAGGGTCGCAATGGCGTTCAACTTCTTCACCGGTATCAGGATTGATTCCTTTAACGGCTTCAATATCCATTGGGCCGGGTAAATAACGTACAATTGCATCCAATGCCGCCTGCACACCTTTATTTTTAAAAGATGAACCGCACATCATTGGTATAATCGAAATATCAATAGTTGCTTTACGGATGGCATCATGCATTTCCGCTTCAGTGATGGTATTGGGATCATCAAAAAATTTCTCCAATAATTTTTCATCATAATCTGCTACTGCTTCTATTAAATGCTGCCTCCATTCGTTTACATCATCCATCATATCTTGAGGAATAGGGACTTCCTGAAAAGTCATTCCCTGGGTAGCATCGTCCCAAACTATTGCTTTAAGGGTGATAAGATCTACCACACCTTTAAATGATTCTTCAGCACCTATAGGCAATTGCAAAGGGACTGCTTTTGCACCCAACATTTCTTTAACCTGCTTTACCACGTTTAAGAAATCAGCACCTGAACGGTCCATTTTATTTACAAAACCAATACGGGGAACTTTATATTTATTAGCCTGGCGCCAAACTGTTTCACTCTGAGGTTCTACACCGCTTACTGCGCAAAATAAAGATAATAATCCGTCCAATACCCGAAGCGAACGTTCCACTTCTACAGTGAAATCTACGTGGCCGGGAGTATCAATAATGTTGAATTTATATTCATGTGTTTCAGGAGTTTTTTTGCCCTGAACCATAGGGAAATTCCAGAAGCAGGTAGTAGCAGCAGAAGTAATTGTAATTCCTCTTTCCTGCTCCTGTGCCATCCAATCCATAGTAGCAGCGCCATCATGCACTTCACCTATTTTGTGGTTTACCCCTGTGTAATACAGAATACGCTCTGTCGTAGTGGTTTTGCCCGCATCAATGTGAGCAGCAATACCAAAGTTTCTTTGAAATCTTAAGTCGGCCATTTGCCTTGTTTTTGTTTTTATTATTAATGATAATTCTTTTTTTACTCCTGATTTTTGTACTTAACGAAAACCATTTATTGTAAAATTTCTTCTACTTTCCACCTCCAATTCTTCACATTTTTAAAGATAATAAAATTAGAGGGCGCAAAGGTACGAAGATTCTGCAAAAAAATTTCCTATTTGAGATAGTAATTATGAACGGCCTACCCATGTTTAACAAAAAAGTTTTTTGCCAGGTAAATAAAAATTTGGCAAATTCTACATTCCTTATTAAAATGAAATTATTGCAGGAACTGTTATTTTATAGCCTTCTGATTCAATTTAAGAAACCTTGCACTAAGGAATATCTTTTTTATATTATGTTTCCATGGGAAAATAATTCATATAAAAGAAAAACCCTTACTGAAACAGAAAGGGTTAATAATTTTTATTAGTATTTATCAAATTCTGAAATGCGCAAATGCTTTATTGGCATCAGCCATTCTGTGTGTATCTTCTTTCTTTTTGAAAGCAGCACCTTCACCCTTGCTTGCTGCCACTATTTCATTGGCCAATTTTTCAGACATGCTGCGGCCATTTCTATCGCGGCTGTATTTAATAAGCCATTTAATGCTTAAGGAAGTTTTTCTGTCTGCACGAACTTCAGATGGTATTTGAAAAGTAGCACCACCAATCCTGCGGCTTTTTACTTCAACACCCGGAGTTACATTTGCCAATGCTTTTTTCCAAACTTCATATCCATCTTCACCTGAAATTTTTGTGACTTTATCGAGTGCATCATAAAAAATACTGAATGCCCCGCTTTTTTTACCCTGCCACATCAAATTGTTTACAAAACGGGTAACTAATTTATCCTGAAATTTTGGATCAGGAGCTAAAGGAAGTTTTTTTGCTTGTGCTTTACGCATTGTTCTTTTTATTTTTTTCGTCCGACCGTCCCGGTCTTACGATGTTAAATTTATGATTGTCAGATGTAGGCCATCAAACTTGTTTGTTGATTTGTCAGACGGGGACCGTCAGACAATTTATTTCTTAGCTTTTTCTTTTTTTGTTCCGTATTTAGAACGGCTTTGCTTGCGGTCTTTCACACCTGCTGTATCAAGGCTACCACGAATTATATGGTAACGTACACCAGGAAGATCTTTTACCCTTCCACCCCTAAGCAATACGATCGAGTGCTCCTGCAGGTTATGCCCTTCTCCCGGGATATAAGCGATCACTTCAATTTTATTGGTAAGCCTTACTTTAGCCACTTTACGCAACGCCGAGTTTGGTTTTTTTGGTGTTGTAGTATATACCCTGGTACATACACCACGGCGCTGAGGACAGCTATCAAGTGCTCTTGATTTGCTTTTGGCCCTGATTATTGTTCTTCCTTTTCTTACTAATTGTTGTATTGTAGGCATTATTTTTACCCTGATTTTTTTGGACGGCAAAGGTAAGTGTAGGATTGTAAAATACCAAAATTATTTGATCAGAGAATAAAAATGCTTTTATTAACGACAAATGAGTTTAAAATTTATAAAAACCATACTTCACTCTGCAATGCATTTATATTAAACTTTAACCATCCACCCATATCTATCTTCTGCAACGCCTTCTTTTATAGCATCCATCCTGCTTTTAACTTCGGGGGCAATTTCCCATTTATCAGTATCAAAATTCATAATAAAATCTTTGTGACGCAGTTCTTTTATCATGGAAATAGTAGCCGCAGTGCCGGTTCCAAAGACTTCACGCAAAGTTCCATTTTTATAAGCTTCCTCTATTTCATCAATACTTAATCGCCTTTCTTCTACCACAAGTCCCAATTCCTGCAAAAGTTGAATAGTACTATTCCTGGTAACTCCGGCAAGAATAGTTCCCTCTTCCAATCCCGGAGTTATCGCCTTATTTCCTATTATACAAAAGACGTTCATTGTACCGCATTCCTGAACATATTTATGCTCAATGGCATCAGTCCAAAGTACCTGGTCGTAACCTTTTCTTTTTGCTTCCGCGGTAGGAAACATGGCAGCTCCATAATTACCCGCAGTTTTTGCATAACCTACACCGCCTTGTACTGCTCTCACATATTTTTCTTCTACATAAATCCTCATTGGCGCACTATAATAAGGGCCTGTTGGACTCAAAATAATCATAAACTTATAGGTTTCACCCGGCTTCACCCCTATCATTTCATCACAACTAAACATAAAAGGCCTGATATATAAAGAATGATCGGGCTTATTTGGAATCCATTCTTCATCCAATTTCACCAATTGCTTCATCCCTTCTATAAAAATTTCTTCAGGAACTTCCGGCATTTCCATTCTTTTAGCGGAAATATTAAAGCGCTTAAAATTTTCTTCGGGCCTGAAAATAAATGCTCCGCCTTCCGGATTTTTATAGGCTTTTATTCCTTCAAAAATTGCTTGCCCATAATGTAAAGCCGCGCAGGAAGGGGCAATAGAAAACGTTTGATAAGGCTTTATTTCCACAGTTTTCCATTCACCATCCGCATATTTCACTTCAAGCATATGATCCGTAAAATATTTCCCAAATGAAATATTTTCAAGGTTCAATGTACTCAGTTTACTTTTTTGAACTTTTGTAATAATAAAATCTTCTGCTGCGATCATATCGTTATTTTTGCAGCAAAGGAACGAAAAAAAGGGATGTAAAATACTTAAAATGAGTATAGACGATATTCAATTACCCGGTTATTTATGCCAGATAATGTTTACCAATAGCTTGGTAGATAAGCCACAAACAGATTCAATCAAACCTGGGACAATTCAGAAGGAATCTATAAAAAAGGCTTCTAATAAAATAAAAATTAATAGCCTGGGAGAAAATAAAAAAAATATTCTCTTTTTAGTTAATAATTCTCAAAATAAATTTCTTGCAGACAATGAAATGAAATTATTAACAGATCTATTAACTGCATGTAAAATTTCAATGGAAGATATAGCGTTAGTTAATTACAATCAAAACCTTGAATTAAATTACCAGGATTTATTTGACCAATTTCAATCGAAAAAAATCCTGATATTCGGCATTACAGCATCTAATTTAGAATTGCCATTTAATATCCCATTTTTTCAAATACAAAAATTTCAGGAACAGCTATATATGATTAGCCCATCTTTATCTGATTTTATCAATAATGTAGAGTTGAAAAAAGAATTATGGATCAGCCTTCAAAAAATCTTTCTGCTCCAAAAATAATATGAAGACATTAATTTTTGCTACCAATAATATTAATAAAGTAATAGAAGTAAGAAGTATTCTTAAAGAAAAGTTTAAAATATTATCACTCTCAGAAGCAGGGATCAATATTGAAATTCCTGAACCTTTTGATACAATTGAAGAAAATGCCTGCGAAAAAGCAAGAGTTATTAATAGTATTACAAAGGAGGATTGTTTTGCAGAAGATACAGGTTTGGAAGTAGAGGCGCTAAATGGTGAACCAGGGGTAAAAAGCGCCCGTTATGCAGGTGATGGAAGATCTTTTGAAAGCAATATTGATAAATTATTAAACAATCTAAAAAATTCAGTTAATCGCGAAGCGCAATTCAAAACCGTGATCTGCGTTATTCTAAATGGAAAACAGGCTATTTTTGAGGGAATATGTAAAGGCACTATTATTGCAGAAAGAAGAGGGCATTCAGGATTTGGATACGATCCGGTGTTTATTCCTGAAGGCGCTGATAAAACATTTGCAGAAATGACCCTTGATGAAAAAAATAATTTCAGCCATAGAAAAAAAGCTTTTGAAAAATTAACCCATTATTTACAAACGGGATTTTAATTTCATTTCCATTAGATGGAAAAAACCTGACAAAAATTTGACTGAACAAAGCAACCATATACCCTCTGAAACCGACTTGATACAAGGATGTATAAATGGAAACCGACAAATGCAGGAGTTTCTTTACAAGAAATTTTCTCCAAAAATGTACGGCGTGTGCCTTAGATATGCGGGAAATACTGAAGATGCCAATGATATTTTGCAGGAAGGATTTATTAAAATATTTAACAACATTGGTAAATTTAGAAGCGAAGGTTCTTTTGAGGGTTGGATAAGAAGGATTTTTGTAAATACATCTATTGAACATTTTAGAAAAAAAGTGAAATTATATAACGTTACAGAAGTTCAGGAAAATACAATTGAAGACAAAGAATTAGATGCGCTGGATTTACTCGATGCAAAAGATATTATTAGTATTGTGAATGAATTATCGCCGGGATACAAAGCAGTCTTCAATATGCATATTATAGAAGGGTATTCGCATAAAGAAATTGCCGATATTTTAGGAATTACTGAAGGCACAAGTAAATCGCAATTAGCCAGGGCAAAAGGTGTTTTGAAAAAAATGGTAGAAATAAGACTCAATAAAAAAAATAACAACACAACTATTTCATAAGCATCAACAATGCAAAATTTTAAAAATAAACTCTATAATTATGAAGCTCCCCCACCAGAAGAAATCTGGAGCAACATTGTAAGTGAGTTGAAAGATGATAAGGTAATTAAGATGCCTGGTTTAAGAAAGAGATCTAAATTTCTATTTTATGGTTTAACTGCGGCTGCCTCCCTGATTATCATTTTTGTAAGTACTTTTTTTTTCAATAAAAATACTGGGACAAAATCAGTAGCAGATGCTCCTGCATTGAAGGCAGATAATTTAATTAATCAAAAAATAAAAGACTCAATCGCCCTCAACCATCAAATTTTAGAATCAATCATTAACACCCCGCAGGATAAAAAAATATTAGCTTCCAATTTTGAAAAACAGGAAGGAGTACCCAAAAAATACATAACAATTGCCGGCCCCGAAGGCCAACCGGTTAAAATTTCCCCTAAAGCAGCTACACTTATTTTATCGGCAGATAATGAATATCCACCAAAGCCTGTTTGGAATAAGAAGATAGATAAATGGAAACAAATCATGTTGAGTAATATAACATCTCCTACTTCTACCAACCTGGTTGATATATTACAGCTTGCCGCCAACTCTGAAAATGTAGAATAAAAATTTGATGTATGGCAAGGATAAAAATTACGCTTCCACAAAAAGATATTGCCTCATTTATAATCCCTGTGCGGATTACCGATATAAATTATGGTAATCATGTTGGAAATAATGCAATGGTGGAAATTATTCATGAAGCACGCATGCAATTTTTAAGTCATTACAACTTTACAGAATTGGATGCCGGCGGTACATCACTTATAATGAATGAACTTTTAGTTGAATTTAAAAATGAAGCTTTCTATAATGATTTGCCCCAAGTAAAAATATTTGCAGGAGAAATTTCAAAAAAAAGTTTTGAGCTTTTTTATTTGATAACTGTTCAGAGAAATGAAAAACAAGTAATTATTGCACACGCAAAAACAGGAATGGTTTGTTATAATTATAAAGAAAAAAAAGTAGAACTGCTCCCCGAAAAATTAAAATTGATATTGGTTACTTAACTCGTCCCCGTTAGCTATTGGCCCCATATTTTCCAGCTTTCCTCTGCCTGAATTATGAGCATTTTTTCACCGTTTTCAATTACAGCGCCTTTTTCTTCTGCTTTTGAAAGAAATAAAGTTTTGGCCGGATTATAGATCAAATCAAAAAAATAAAATTGATCGGTAATATATTCATAGGGTAACATCGGGTAAGCATCTGCGTTAGGATACATTCCAACCGGGGTAGTATTAATGACAATGTTGAAATCAGCAAGAACTTTTTCTGAAATATCATCATAATTTATTTCCGAGGATGATTTTTCTTTATTACGTGTAACCATTAAAAACTTAATTCCCAACTTTTTTAAAACAAAAGCTACCGCTTTAGAAGCGCCACCTGTACCAAGTATCAGAGCTTTTTTATGATAAGATTTTAAGTGAGGAAGAAAAGATTTTTCAAACCCCGTTACATCAGTATTGTAACCAATCCATTTTCCATTGGTGATTTTGATACAATTACAAGCATTCATTTCCCGGCCTTCTTCAGTCAATTCATCCAAATAAGAAATGATTTGCGTTTTATAAGGAATCGTAACATTTAATCCGTAAAGATTGGATAGAATTTTTAATCGTGGTATTTCTTTATCGAGATCTTTTAATTCAAAATTTTGATATTGGCAATCTGTAATATTTTCCGCCAGGAATTTTTCGGAAAAATGTTTTTGTGAAAAAGAATGGCCTAAAGGATAACCAACCAATCCATAAATTTTCATTATGCTTTTTCTTTATCAAGGTATAGATGAAATGTGTCGCCCCTTAGGCCAATACGCATTGCCTCCAAAGGAATTACTTCCGAAGGAGCAATATTGCCAAGGTTTGCATTACAACCAACCAGTTCAAGAAAATAAAGTTGTTGCGCTTTTTGCGGCGCTTCCCAAAGAATTTTTTCTCCCGGAATTTGAGTAAGAATTTCCTGTACCAAACCTTCTCTTACCTCGCCTGTACCACGATATATACCCACGTTACCGGCTTCACGTGCTTCTGCAATCACATAGGTAGAACCCGCTTCCAGCTCAGCTTTCATTTGTTCTATCCATTTGTAAGGAGGAATAATATGCGCAGCATCTTTGCTTCCCACTTCACTGAGTACAATGCCATATTTGGTTAATTTCTCAATGTACCCGCATTTTTCTCCATGTGGAATAATAATAGAACCATCACTTACCTCCATGTAATTAATATTAAAATCTTTACATAGTTGTATGTAATCGTTAAATTGATTTCTGATTAGAAATGCTTCAAATAAGGTACCTCCAAAATAAACAGGGATATCAAAAGATTGATATAATTCAATCTTTTGACGAAGATTAGGAGTTACAAATGCAGTTCCAAAACCAAGTTTTAAAATATCTATATGGGGCCCAGCTGCACTTATTAAATTTTTGCTTTCTTCAAGGCTCAGGCCTTTATCCATTACCATGGTTAGACCACTTTTACGAGGTTTAGCAACCCTTTCAGGGATTTGACTAAGATTAAAATTCATTAATTTATTTTTGAGATGCCGCAAATATAGTTTGGTAAAGCAAAAAACGGAGAAAAAATATTTAGATGGTTTTGTATATTTTCCTTTTAAAAAATTTTTATGGGAGGTTTATACGATAGTTTCCCATTCAAATAGACACTGATCCTGCTTTTCATAATCTCAATTATTTTTTCTTTTTCTTTCCAAAATTTTTATATGCACTGATAGTTTCTACTATTAATGAATTTTGCAATAATGACGGATCTAATTCAATAAACTGCCTGATAAAGCCAGGTGCATTTCGCATTCCATGTTCCAGGTGAAGCAAGCCTTCCTTTGACTTGCCAAGGGCAAAAAGAATAGCAGCCTTATAAAAGTCGAACAACGGCTTATCGTTTGTATTTTTTTGAGCATTATATACTTGTTCAAGTGCCTCTTCAAAATATTCAGCCTCATAAAGACACTTTATTAATTCTTTCCATCCTTTTACATTCCTTGGACGTGCTTTTATAAAATTAGTAAAATGAATAACAGCATCTTTTATCCGGTCAAGTTGGAGGTAACATTGTGCCAAAGCCAGATAATAATCCGGCTGCGATTTATTGATACTCATCGCCGTATTTAAATTTTTTAAGGCACTTTCCCAATAGCCTTCATGCATATAGG
>DATCMY010000486.1:0-7970 GCA_036565505.1 Hanamia sp. | reverse complement strand
GCATTGGTTTGAAACCTTTTGCCAAACTCTATTATATTCATTCCTTTAAACATAGCTAATTATTTTAGCTATAAAATTACTAATTTATTTAGCCTAATCCAAATCCTATTTACTCGTTACGATGTATGCGCTTAATTCTATAAAATATTTATTAAAACTCCTGAATTCCCTTTTAAGATTGGGCTTAATAATCAATTTAGATTGTGGATTTTTTATAAAAATTTTGCTCAGAAAAGAATTTTTTCTTTTTTTTACAAAAAAATGACTAAAAAATAAACACCTTTTAGAGCATAAACTCTTAAAGTTTTATTAACTTGTCGCCCTTGATATAGAAAAAATTGAAAAAAGTAGCTGCTATATTCTTTATTGTCCTTTTCTTTTTCAACTGGTTTGGATACCGTTTGGTGTTTGATTACATGCAGCATAAATCAAACAAACAACTTGAAGCGCTTTTAGACAATAATTCTTATGATGAATCGCAACTGGTTGAATTAAAAGTTCCCGTAAATCTTCCTTATTTAAATAACAGGCCGGATTATGAAAGATATAATGGCGAAATTGAACTTAGCGGTGTAATCTACAAATATGTAAAGCGCAAACTGGTAAACGATACCCTTTACTTAATGTGCATTCCGAACACCAAAAAAATGCATCTTGAATTAGCAAAGGATGACCTGTTTAAAATTTCCAACGACCTTCTGAATAATAATTCAAAAAAATCTGATAATTCAAAAAGTGATGTGTTTAAAAATCTTCACAGTGAATATGATGATTATTCTTTTTCAATAAATACCCGTTTTCCTTATGTCGGAGACCAAAATTTTTGGCTTCCCATAAAGAATCAACATTTAATTTCTTCTCCTCACATTTCTCCGGAGCAACCCCCCGATTTCAACAAAGCATAATCTTTCCCATTTCTTTAAAATTAGTCAATCTGTTCTTCTGCGACAGCCGAAGGCCTGACCTGTATTATTCGTGATTACTTTTCTTATACTGATTCTACAGAAAGGATTTTGGTATTAAAAACCGCAGCTTTAACCCTTTCAGGTAAGCTGCAAAAGAAAACAACAGGGCAAGATTTTACAGAGGCATCTATCATCATCAATCATGCGTTTTTTCTACTGATTTTGGAAAAAAGGTAGAAAAGCTTGATGCTCGCCGATTGAGAATAAAAAAATTTAAAAAAGTACAATCATCAAAAAAAATATTTAAAGCTTGAAAACCACACCTGAAAATAAAATTCATTACACTTTGCGCGTTGCATCGGCAATGTGCTTTATAGGCCATGGAACTTTTGGTATACTTATGAAGCCAATTTGGAGTAATTATTTCGGCGTATTCGGCATTGGTCATGATCTCTCTTATCGCCTGATGCCAATTGTGGGAACTGTTGATATCATGATGGGACTCATACTTTTATTTTATCCACTGCGGGCACTCTTAACATGGTTAATTATTTGGGGAGTAGTAACGGCATTATTACGCCCATTGTCCGGAGAGCCTTTTGGCGAATTCATTGAACGTGCAGGAAATTTTGGCGCTCCGCTGGCACTCATCATACTTTCGGGAGGTTTCAGTAAGAATATAAAACATCTTTTTACCCCTGTCAATCCTAATATTCAAGTGGATGCAAAAACATTAGCCCGTTTAAAAATCTGTTTACAGTCCGCTATCTTTCTTCTGTTATTAGGCCACGGATGGCTTAATCTTATTGAAAAACAAAGTTTGGTAGATCAGTACCGGTCTCTTGGTTTTATTAACCCGGCTACAACTGCGCAGATTATTGGCCTGGTTGAAATTATTGGAGCACTTACGGTATTAATTCGTCCCATGAGGTCTATTGTTCTTGCACTCTTTATTTGGAAAATAACAAGCGAACTTTTTTATCCGCATTACGAATTATTTGAGTTTATTGAACGCGGTGGCAGCTATGGTACTCTATTGGCATTGTGGTTTGTTTTAGAAGCCGCTCCCGCATATAGAAAAAATACTGATTACAGCAGGACTAAACCCATTTTAGTTAACGATAATCAGGAAACAACCAACAATTCCTCATTTAATAATTAAATTATAAACACCCGATGAAAAAACTATTAATTGCCTTTATTATTATTTCTTCCTGCAACCATAAAAGCAGCCACAAAATGGATAACAAACACATTGAAGCATTGGCTGAAGATTTTATGAAAACTTCGGTTATCCCGAAGATGAAAGATCCTAAGCCGTATGAAATTGTAGATAAAAAAGTAGTAATAAAAACAGTTGCCGACAAAATAAATGACTATCGTTTTGTATATGATCATTTATCGTTGAACGAAATGGATTCGGTAGAAAATAAAAGGCATCTTGATTCTCTAATAAATGTTTCGCATCATCCAGATTCAATAATTAGCGTAACTGTAAATGTGGAGTATAAAACAAGGTATCAACGTGGAGATGTAGTAACCGATAGTATTAAGCTGGGATATAACCCCACAAGTGATAAGATAACTCTATGGCCTTTTTAAATAAGAACCAATTTTCTAACTTAATAATTTTCTGAATCGTTCAATCCATTTTTTAAAAATCAAATTATGAAAAAAAATCCGGTCTATTATTTTTGTTTATTTCTTTTGTGCGCTGTCGTTGCCTTTTCTTCCTGCAAACAAAAAAGTAACGATTATGTCAAAGTAATGCACGATCCCTTGTTATATAATGACGTAATGCATAAACTAAACTATGTAATCATTTATGACATTTTCACTCCGCCGGTTGCTTCAAGGGTTTTTGCCTATTCCAATCTTGCAGCCTATGAAGTACTGGCCAATGAAGGTAAATACTTCGCATCGCTGGAGGGGAAAGTAACCGGCCTTAACAATATTCCCCACCCGGCAGCAAAGGCAAAAATTGATTTTCCTTTTGCTTCTTTAATTGCATTAATTAAAGTAGGTAATACGCTGACTTTTTCCAGTGATACCATGAAAATCCTTGCTGATTCTGTAAAGTTGCTTGCACAAAATTCAGGCATGCCTGATGATATGTTTACCAATTCTGTGCAATATGGTAACCAGGTGGCAGATTCCATTCTCTCCTGGAGTAAAAAAGATAATTATGCACAGACAAGGGGCGCTCACTTTACTGTTACCGGGCTTGAAGGACATTGGTCACCAACTCCTCCCGGATATTTTGAGGCAGTTGAACCTTTATGGCCAACTTTGAGATGTATGGTTATGGATTCTGCAAATATGTTTCCACCACCGCCACCAACACCTTTTAGTAAAGATTCTACCAGTGCATTTTATAAAATGGCAAAACAGCTTATGGATACTGTCAATAACCTGGATTCTACCCAAAAATGGATTGCAAACTTCTGGGATTGCAATAGTTTCAAATTACACGTAGAGGGGCATGCCATGTTTGCCACCAAAGCGATGACCCCTCCTGGTCATTGGATGGAGATCGTTGGTACTATTGCAAAAAATAACCATGCCGATTTTTATAAAACAGCTGCTGCATACACCGGCTCAAGTATTGGAATGTACGATGCATTTATTTGTTGCTGGTACACAAAATATAAATATGATGTGATACGACCTGAAACCTATATCAATAAATATATAAACCAGGACTGGATGCCATACCTGCAAACACCTCCTTTCCCTGAATACAACAGTGCGCATTCCACTATATCTGCTGCTGCAGCTACAGTACTGGGCTCTCTTTTTAAAGATAATACCGCATTCCGGGATTCTTCAGAAAGGGAATGGGGATGGCCCGACCGTAGTTTTTCAACAACTGATAAAGCAGCCATTGAAGTTTCTAACAGCAGGTTTTATGGCGGCATACATTATTTTCCATCTGTAACAACGGCTTATGACCAGGGGAAAAAAATTGGCAATTTGGTGATGGCAAAACTAAACGGGGAAAAATAAAACAAATTTAAAATTTACCAAAACTAAACGTATGAATCGAAATATTATTTATAAAATAAAACAAAGTGCCTTTCTTGTCCTTTCCGGTTTTATTTTTAGTAACCTTCATGCGCAAACAGACGCTGATGCTATTATGATGAATAAAAACCAATTCTGTAACGGGCCCATGTATAATTACTCTACGTGGAATCATTACTGGGAAGGAACATTCAAAAGAACCAATCAAAACATTGGCTCTGTAACCACACAATCGGTTATGTATATGGCTAATTATGGCATCACCGGCAAACTGAATGTAATGGCAGGTGCACCCTACGTTTGGGCAAATGCATCTGCGGGTACACTTCATAGTTCCAGGGGGCTGCAGGATGTATCCATATTTGTAAAATGGAAGCCAATTACTTATTCATTCGCAGAAAATAAATTATCTGTTTTTGCACTGGGTGGCTTTTCTACACCGCTTACCAATTACCAAATTGACTACCTGCCATTAACCATTGGCCTGGGCTCAACAAACCTGACAGGAAAAGCAATGGTAGATTTTCAACATAAAAGATTTACCGTTACTGGTTCGGCTGCTTATATCTGGAGGAGTAATGTAACAATTGACAGAACATCTTATTACGATACGCAACAGCATATTACCAACGATGTAAGGATGCCCAATGCTGCTCAATTTCAGTTAAGAACCGGGTATCGTGGTAAATACCTGCTGGCAGAAGCACTTCTAACCAACTGGACAACCCTGGGTGGTTTTGATATAACCCGCAATAACATGCCATTTCCGAGTAACCGGATGAATATGACCACAGTTGGAGCCACCATAAAGTATACTTTAAAAAATTATACGCATTTATCATTACTGGCGGGAGGTAATTATACCGTAGCCGGAAGAAATGTGGGCCAGGCCAGTGCTTTTAATTTTGGCGCTTTCTACGCTTTTTATTTTAAAAAATCAGCACAAACAAAACTCTAATACTATAAACGAAATAATATGAAAAAGCTAAATTTATTTTATTTACTGCTGATATCGGCAGCAGTAGTATTAGCATCCTGCTCAAAAAATATAATTGACAGAACCGAAAATATTCCGGCGCTTACGCCTACTAATATTGATCTCAATGCAGGTACCTGGAAAACAATTTTGCTGAATAGGCCGGATACTTTTGCAGTTAGTGCACCAGCACTAACAAATTCTCCGGCTTACATTGCTGAACTAAATGAAATAAAAGGGTTACAGCAAAATATAAGCAGCGCACAAAAAAATATCATTAAATACTGGAGTGCCGGAGCTGTATTACGATGGAATGAGATCATGCGCCAACTGGTTGAAAAATATAATCTTCCACCGTATCAAAATCCGGATGGTACTTATCCGGGCCCTAATGCAAACAATCCATTTGCTTATCCCCAGTTTCCCTTTTCCAATCCTCCTTATGCGGCAAGAGCTTTTGCTTATATAAGCGCTGCCCAATATGATGCATTGGTTGCTGCATGGCATTATAAAAAATTATACAGCCGTGCTGCACCTTATTCAGTAGATTCTACCATAAAAGCTTTAGTGCCTAAAACTGTATTACCTTCTTATCCATCTGAAGATGCTGTATTGGCAGGGGTTACAGCAGAAATGATGAAACTTCTTTTCCCTACCGAAATTGCCTTCATTCAGCAAAAACTGGAAGAAGAAGAAGAATACCGCATTTTAAGCGGAGCCAATGTACGAAGTGATATTGTAGCTGGTGAGGCACTTGGTCGCCAGGTAGCAGCTGTGTTTGTTGCACGTGCCAAAACTGATCATGCCGGCGCAGCTGCAGGCTCTCCGCAAATATGGAGTAATTTAGCCGCGAGCACATCGGCTTTAGGGCAAACTCCATGGGTCAGCCTGGAATATCCGAAGCGTCCGCCTATGTTGCCGCTGTTTGGAAACGTTACACCTTTTTTGTTTGATGCTTCTACTGTGGCTGCATTGCGTCCGGGCCCTCCACCATCAACCTCAAGCGATGCGTTTCACCAGGAAAATGAAGCGGCCTATGCTCAGATTAAAAATCCAACAAGAGAGCAGAACCGGATTGTTCAATATTGGGCCGATGGAGTTGGCACTTATACACCCCCCGGCCACTGGAATGCTATTGCTGCGGAAGATTTTATAAAACAAAACTATAGTGAAGTAAGATGGGCAAGGAATATGGCCTTACTGAATATGGCGGAAATGGATGCAGGCATTGTTTGCTGGAATACGAAGTATTTTTATTTTAATCCAAGGCCTACACAAATGATCCCCTTGATTAAAACATTAACCGGCATTCCTAATTTTCCTTCATACATATCAGGGCATTCTAGTTTCAGTGAAGCTGCTGCTACTTTATTGAGCCATCTGATACCCGGCAATTCATCCCAATACGAAGCAATGTCAGCACAAGCTGCTTTGTCAAGATTCATTTCAGGAATACATACCAAAATTGATTGTGATGAAGGATTAAAAGTGGGAAAGAAAGTGGGTGATTATGCAGTACAAAGAGCAATGACAGATGGAGCGGAATAGATATTTATTGGTAAATAATAATAGCGAATAAGGTCTTGTTTAAAACAAGATTCTAATATTTTTTTTCTTAATCAAGTGTTACGGCCCTGTAATTCTTTACTGGGGCCCTTTTTTTATAATTGACTAAGATGAGAATTTTTTTTATACTTTTTATAAAAAATTTCAATTTTATTTTTATCAAATAAGAAAAAATGACTTTTACCAGACAAAGACATTATATTTTTATTATTTCTATTTCAAATTTTATTGGCTGAACAAGCGTGTATAGTCAAGAGTTGGCGCGGAAAATTGCTTACGTATTAGATAGAATTCACTTAATCCTTGTGATCTGGGTTGGTGAAACATAGTTTGGCTAAGCAGAAAGCTTTTTATATTTCATACGGTTTACAATTATTAAAAACCATTATCATGCAATCAAAAACAACAACAATTAAAAAATCAACTGCATTTTCTGCATTTGCCCTCTTGCGTATAAGTATTGGAATCGTCTATTTTTGGTTTGGCGCATTAAAATTTTTTCAGGGCCTGAGCCCGGCAGAACAACTTGCCATGCAAACCATACATAAAATTACTTTTGGTTTGATCAATGATCATCTCAATATTATAATGTTGGCAACCTGGGAATGCCTTATTGGAGTTTTATTGATTATTGGCAAATGGGTCAAACCAACCTTATTGATTTTATTTATACATATGGGTTGCACGTTTACACCTTTTATATTTTTCCCTGATCAAATATTCAACATTGCCCCTTATGGTTTGTCGCTTACCGGCCAGTATATTGTAAAGAACATTATCATTATTGCCGCCGGCCTCGTATTGTGGAAAATGGAAAAAGAAAAAGAAGAATTACTCAATCTTCCATCAACAACTTCAGAAAATGAAGAATTCATTCCATCATTAAGGATAAAAGAACAAATCCTGAAAGAGTACGTTGTAACAGAAGATGGTTTTAAAAACTAAATCGTCAAACTATTTTCTTACAAAGGCTTTTCGTTTATGCATAATTGCAGTACCATTCCTTTTCTTTTTCTGAGTTATTATAGGTTGCTATTCTACCCGGCAGCATGATATATTTTATTTCTCCCTGGTTCTTTCCATCATTTTCATTTTGGTATTAGTTTGCGCCAGCCAATATCTTTTTTAAAAAGGTATTTTTTGTATTCGTACATACTTTACTGTTATGTCCATTGATAAAAGGGAGAATGATTACATCAACGGTAAAATAACCGGATAGATTATTAATAAGAACAAATCTTTTTTTTATTTTGATTGTGTTAAAATCAAAATTTCAAAACAACAAAATCCAGGAAATGGGACCAATCCATAAATTAAAAATTAAAATAATTTTACATAAACTCCTATTTTATTAAAATATATTTATACGTTTCCCCCTTATTTTAATACTTTTTTCACGTATTTGAATATTAAGTTAACAATTTGATAAAAAATTTTTGGTGTGAATTTAAAATTTACATATTTTAGTATTGGAATAAATCTTTAACACTCCTTTAATT